>NZ_JAKNTI010000007.1:0-4405 GCF_022440585.1 Lawsonibacter sp. OA9 | reverse complement strand
TCATCTTTATTCTCCTTCTCTTTCATCAATTGTTTTATTCAAAGAAAAAAACTCCGTCTCAGACAAGAGACGAAGTAATCCGCGGTTCCACTCTTATAGAGAGTTATCCTCTCCACTTTCATACAGATAACGCCTGCCTGCGGGGCGGCATACTCATTGTTCTTCCGCCCGGCTCCCGAATGCACTTCCCTGCTTTTCCCCTTAAGACGGCTTACAGCCGATGGCCATCTCTCTCTGAAAGTTTTCAAGCAGGTACTCTAATCGTTCACAGCCTTTTATGCTCTTAGTGTATGCAAAAAAATGCTGTTTGTCAACACTTATCCTCCGCATTTATTTATCTTTTGCACAGCCGCAGCAGCCCTCGCATGGTCTGGTGTTCATCCTGTCCTCACCTGCCAGCTCAAGTACCGGTATGAGGGAGCAGATTGCCTGAGATGATATCCCCTCCATCCTCCCGGTAAAACCAAGCCCCTCCTCCGTGGTCGCTTTTATATTCACCTGGTTTATTTCAATATTCAGCGCACGCGCCACGTTTTCTGTCATCTGTCCGATATATGGCATCAGCTTCGGCTTCTGCGCAATTATCGTCGCGTCGATATTGTTGATAATGTACCGCTCTTCCTCGAGCAGTTTTCCTACTTTCTCCAGAAGCAGAATACTGGAAATACCACGGTACTGCGGATCCGTGTCCGGAAAATGAGTTCCAATATCTCGCAGCGCCGCAGCTCCCAGAAGTGCATCCATAATGGCGTGTACAACCACATCTGCATCCGAATGCCCCAACAGACCCTTCTCATATGAAATTTCAACGCCTCCCAGGATCAGTTTTCGGCCTTCTTCCAGCCGGTGTACATCATATCCCATTCCTATTCTCATATGCATTTCCCTCCGTTTTTTTTATCATACCGTACCATACATCTATTTTCAAACAGAATTTACGCAGCAATATAAACTTTTACTCAGATGAACCACTGCATGTTTACAGATCCAGCAGTGCACGCCAGGTCTTTTTGCCTACAATACCGTCAATTGACAGACCTTTCTGCTTCTGAAATTCCATAACAGCCGCTTCTGTATCCTTTCCGAAGATTCCGTCTGCCCCAGAAGTCCCGATTCCAATTTTATATACATTAGACAGTTTCTCCTGAATCAGCCTGGTTATACCCCCGCTTGCGCCCTTACGCACTGTGGGGCATCCATTCAGTGTATTGGGCCCTGCAATCCCATCCACCTTACCTGGGCGGTAGCCCTGTCTTACCAGCTCCTGCTGCAAACGCAGTACCCAGTTATCCTGTGACGGTGCTGTATTGGTTCCTCCGGGATTTCCCCAGGTTTTCATAAACGAATTGATATTTCCGTATATATTTTTCAGCCGTGACGGTGTACTGCCCCAGTCAGGGAGCTGAAAATGTGGACGGTCCACCGGTGACGTCCAGTCTCCTCCCCATTCCAGTCCAAGAGATTTACCGATCGCCCCTACATGTTCAAAGAAGTTTCCATTTTCATTGTACGCCCCTGTTCCATCATTTCTGTAAAAATCAAAGGCTACCCCCCACTGATGCATGGAGCTGTAGGAACTGCCCGGTGCATTCGTCACAATCTGCCCCGGTTTTGTCCTCCCCTGAGCGTACAGCGCATCCTGCTCTGCCACACTTCGAAAACTTTCACCTATCGCTATCTCATATCCCTGTTTGGCACACTCAGCCTTCAATTCAGCGGCGAGTTCCTGCAGGCGCGGATGACATTTTGATATATCTCTGCCCATTATACATTCTCCTTAATACTTATATTCTAATTGCGAGAGTATACTTTCAGCCACCTTTGTTCAAAAACTTCTCATAACTTCTGAAGCTGCAGCATATACTCTCTTACCTCATAATATGCCAATAGCTTTGCAGGGTGCGTTTATGACATTTTTCATGTTATTCACCCTAAAAAATATTATTTCATTTTTTTTAATTTAGGTATTGACTTTTTCTTTTTACAATTATATAATAGCAGAGCAGGTTGCGGTTGAGACAAATAAAACGTCTGAATCCACTGTAATATTCTGGGATCTTAGCTCAGCTGGGAGAGCATCTGCCTTACAAGCAGAGGGTCATAGGTTCGAGCCCTATAGGTCCCACTTACTTTGAAAAAAGTAAAATTTCATATGTTTTGGCGAGATAGCTCAGTTGGCTAGAGCACACGGTTCATACCCGTGGTGTCGGGGGTTCAAATCCCTTTCTCGCTACTCAAAAAAGTCCCGTAAACTCAGAGTTTGCGGGTTTTTTATTGTTTCGTTTTTTAGTTCTGCCCCTCTTTTCTTTTGCTCTGTTCCAGGCGCTTATCACAATCGTTTTTTGTCACATTGGCACAATTTTTTTCATATTATATCAAAACTGGAAATGAAAGGTAATAATATGAATTCAAACTTTGTTGAAGCTTCTCACTGTCCGAAACAGCATAATCATGAAATACTTGGCAGTACAAAAATTAAAGGGTGTTGTGAAAATGCTCATAATCATAGATTTGCAACCGTATCAGGTGATGCGATCCCCTGTGACGGTAGCCATGTTCACGAAGTAGAATTTACTACTGATTCATGCGATGGTCATAAACACGAATTCTGCGGCACATCCGGTCCTGCTATTGATGTTGGCTGCGGGCGTCATGTGCATCTTATAAAAGGATGTACTTCCTGCAATTCTGATCATAAACATGAATTTGTAGTAGCAACCCTGATAGAAGATCCAATATGTGAATAGTTTTCCCCCCCCCGGCTTAAAAAGCCGGGGGATTCTTTTAAATGACCCGGCACTCTTCCGGTTTCTTATCATAGTGCATCGTCTTAAATACTGCCCGGCGAAAACCGATTTTTTCAGACGGCAGGTATTCAACAGTGCAGACAATCGGTTCAATCCATATAGCATACAGGCATCCTTTGGGAATTTTAAAAAATGGACACTCTGTCTCCACCATGCTGTAGTGACAAAGCCAATTTGAGCTGATCTCAATTGTAACGTGATAATTCACAACGAATTTATCATCCCGGCTATATTTTGCGAGAATGAGACTGCTCATATTGTTTTGTTTTTTAATGTATCCCAGGCAGATAAAATCTTCTGTCTTAATGGCATCTGCTTTTTTCAGCTTTGGCATAAATATACCATCCCTACTGTATTTGAATGTATCTTCAATTGAATCCTCCATTTTTTCTGTATTAGTATGTGTAAAATGGAACTCATTATTTGTCTAATTTTATCTAATGATGTCATTTTTTTCTTCTTTTTCAATTGACTCAGTATAATATTGTATACAAAATACTTATACAAGGATGGTTTATTATGCCGATAAAAAATGTTATATTACTCATTCAGTCAGTATCCGGACACCCATGTCACAAAAGTTATTACCATTTAGCTCTGGCGGTGCATTATTGTTGTGATTTTCAAATATATTATGGATTCTGTCTTGAGCGTCAGATCTATCCATTAATATCTGATGAAACTGAGCTTCCTGTTAAATCAATCTCTCGCAGTATATCCAGAGCTGTATGTGACTGCTGGGATTACGGTAACCGAAAGAAGCTGGACAAGATCGCTAACCGCCATTTAATCGAAAAACCTTCCCCAAAAGAGTTTATTATTTATCTCTGCAGTTATCTGATGGGATTTTCGGCAGATCTGATGATCTGATACACACTGTTTTAATCGATATTTTACGTATGCGTTGAGCGATACCCGTACCTTGGGTATCACTCAAACAACTATCTCTCATTTAAAAGTCCATTATGGGCCCGGTACCACTATCTGACCGGGCATGCCCCGGTCGAACAGTCAGAATCTCCAATATCAAAATCTGATTCTTCGTATTCATACCGTGTAAGAAGCGATGGGTTAAATGGTCTCATAGCTGCTTTACGTGCATCGTACTCCTCCTTAGTAATGGCTTCGTAGGGCAGTAATTCATAAAAGCTGTCATCATAACTTAAAAACGACAGAGCAACCACATCATCCCAGTTGTCCCACACCCACTGTTCCGTATCTTCCCACTCATCTTCCCGCACATGAACAGTGATAGAACAATTATGGTCCACATAATGCTCCATGAACATTTTATAAGTTTCCAGCTGCTCTATTGCGGATACATCTGCCTTCACTTTACCGGCTGGTGCCTTTACCGGGAATTCCACAACCTTTGTTGTCGCATTCTCCGGATTCTGCCCCACCTCAGGCAGCACCGGATATTCCAGTTCTTCACATACCCGGCACAGGGGATCAGCCGCATTAATTCTTACCCTCCTTATATAGTAAGGAGAATGTGAATAATGAACACCGCTTGAAACTGTCGGCAGCAGGGACAACGTCCCCTCCGGTTTGATGGTTGTCACCAGCAGCGGTTTTCCGGTGCCCAGTCTGTCGGC
>NZ_JAKNTI010000010.1:0-2601 GCF_022440585.1 Lawsonibacter sp. OA9 | reverse complement strand
TAACGTAGCTGATTACGACTGATTCGGTTGATCAGGTAATTGTTGAATTTGATTATAGGTGCCGGCCTTAGGCCGGCACCTATAAACATAAAAATTAGGACTGAGGTGAATGGGTTTGAGTGAAGAATATGTTCTGGAGATGCATGATATCGTAAAAGAATTCCCTGGAGTTCGCGCATTGAAGGGCGTTCAGTTAAAAGTACGCCCGGGAACCGTTCATACGCTGATGGGCGAGAATGGTGCCGGAAAATCCACATTGATGAAATGCCTGATCGGCATCCAGCCGGTAACATCAGGAAAGATTCTCTATAAAGGAAAAGAAGTCAGCTTTAAGTCCACACAGGAGGCACTGGACGCCGGGATCTCGATGATCCACCAGGAACTCTCCCCGGTGTATGAGCGCTCCGTGTGTGACAACGTATGGCTTGGCAGGGAACCGAAAAAAGGGATCCTGACCGACCACAGGAAGATGTATGACGACTGCGTGGAACTGTTTTCGCGCATGGGCCTTGACATAGACCCGCATGATAAGATGAAAGACCTGACCGTCGCAAAAATGCAGATGGTTGAAATTGTAAAGGCGGTATCCTATGATTCATCGATCGTAATCATGGATGAGCCGACCTCGGCGCTGACGGAGTCAGAGGTTGAGGACCTGTTTCAGATAATTGCAGACTTGAAAGAAAAAGGCGTGGCCATAGTTTATATTTCGCATAAGATGGACGAGATCTTCCGGATCAGTGATGACATCACGGTGTACCGTGACGGGGAGTACATCGCGACGGACCGGGCGGAGAACCTGACGCAGGACAAGCTGATCCAGCTGATGGTAGGGCGCGAGATCACGGATATGTTCCCGAAGACGGAGTGCCCGATCGGGGATGTGGTGCTGAAGGTGGAGGACCTGTGCGCAGGCCGGCTGGTACAGCACGTATCGTTTGAGCTGAGGAAGGGAGAGATCCTGGGATTCGCAGGGCTTGTGGGAGCAGGCCGGACGGAGACGATGGAGACGATCTTCGGGATGCGGCACAAGACGTCGGGAAAGATTGTAAAGGACGGGAAAGAGCTGGAGATCAAAAGCCCGAAGGATGCGATTGAGAACCATATCAGCCTGCTGACGGAGGACCGGCGCGGGAACGGGATCGTGGGGCTGTTGAGCGTGCGTGAGAACATGGTCATGGCAAACCTGAACCTGAAGGCGTACGGGATGCCGCTGAATGCGAAGAAGATGCGCGAGGACGCGCAGACGTACATAGATAAGATCCGGGTGAAAACCCCGACGATGGAAACCCCTATCCAGAACCTGTCCGGAGGGAACCAGCAGAAAGTGCTGGTCGGCAGATGGCTGCTGACGAACCCGGATGTGCTGATCGTGGATGAGCCGACACGAGGGATCGATGTCGGGGCGAAGTCCGAGATCCATGCCCTGCTGTCGGAACTGGCAGGCCAGGGGAAAGCGATCATCGTGGTATCATCGGAGATGCCGGAAGTCATGGGAGTGGCGGACCGCATGGTGGTGATGCACGAAGGGCACGTGAGCGGAATCCTGGACCGTTCGGAATTCTCACAGGAATTGATCATGAAATATGCGACTTCCCATGAAGGGGAAGCGAAAGCGAATTAGAAGGGGGCAACCAAATGAACGCGAAAACAAAGAAACGCTTATCTGATAATATGATCTGGATCGTGCTGATCGTCCTGGTCATCCTTGTAAGTATCATCAACCCGAAATTCTTAACGATTGCCAACCTGCGGACCCTGCTGACGGGCGAGTCCATCAAGGGGATCATGGCGTTCGGTGTGGCATTTGCGATCCTGACGCGAGGCATCGACCTGTCGATCGGGGCATCCGCGGCGCTGATCGCGTGTGTGACCGGTGCGCTGGTACAGCCGGTGGACCTGGCGACAAAAGCGCTGGCAAACTTCGGCGTGCAGGTACCGGCGATTGTGGCAATCCTGCTGGGCATGGTAATGGGTATCGCCATCGGTGCGATCCAGGGTGCGCTGATTGCGTACACGAAGATGCCGGCATTCATCGCGACGCTGGGCGGCCAGCTGATCTGCCGTGCGGCGGCGAAGATCTTCACGACGCGCCCGGTATCGAACCTGTCGGACGGCTACCGCCTGCTGGGAAGCGGGAAGATCGGGCCGATCCCGATCATCATCGTGGTATTTCTGATCGTCTTCGGGATCGCAGCCTTTATCCTTGGCAGACCCGATTCGGAAAGAGCTTATATGCGATCGGCGGAAATGACCAGGCGGCGCGTGTAGCGGTATCAACGTAGAGAGAAACCTGGTGCTGACATACGTATGGTGCGGCGCCTGTGCAGCCCTCGGCGGAATCCTGCTGGCAGGGCGTGCGGGATCAGCGGACCCTGCAAACTCCGGTTTGAACTACGAGCTGGATGCAATCGCAGCGGCGACGGTCGGGGGACATCCCATACGGGAGGAATCTGCCGCGTGACAGGAGTGCTGTGCGGTATCCTGATCCTGGGAGTCATCAACAACGGCCTGGTACTGATCGGAGTGAATGACAACTTCAGTAATATCATCAAGGGCCTCATCATCGTCGGAGCGGTTGCGATGGATATGAGAAGAAAG
>NZ_JAKNTI010000013.1:0-6436 GCF_022440585.1 Lawsonibacter sp. OA9 | reverse complement strand
TCAATCTTACGGATACTCTCTCTTTCTATAAAAGCCTTTAGATATTCTTTCATAGTGGAGAGAAATCTTTTCCTGTAGGCTTTATAATGCTTTGCCAAAAACGGGAAATCATACTGATTCTTTTCAATAAACAGACAACCTACCGCATATTGTGACATAAGATCAAATGCGTCTGAAATCAAAGTTTCAAAAGTATATTCCCCAAGCCCTTTTAATAAAGGTTTCTCAAATCTCTCGGCGGAATCTTCCAAAACCTTCACAACTTCCTGTTCCAACCCCACAAAATTTTCATCACTAATTGGCCTTTCAAGCATTTTACAAGCAAACTCTGGTTGTATCGTACATTTCAAAATATAATGCATAATCTCTTTTTTGCCAATGAAATCATGATAAATTGTGCCAACCGAAACACCTACTGCCTTTGCGATATGGCTAATCTGTGTCTTTGAGTATCCTTGTCTTAAAAACAAAGAAGTTGCAGCTTCAGCAATTGACTCAATTCTCTGTGTCAAAATTACACCCCCAAAAAATGAATGAATTGTTCATTTCTAATATACGCTCATTAGACTGAGATGTCAATATGATATCTGATTCGCTTTATGTGACATTTTTCAATTTTGTCACATGTGGTTTTCACTGTGCAAAATCGCTTCAAAGCCTTATGAAATCAGTGTTTCGTGATTATTGATTTCTGTTTCCTATTGTATTTGTACCCCACTGTTAGATAACTGGGGTTACAAGTTGGATTGGCTTACGCCAATCCAACACAGGCTAGTCCGTACCAGCAGCTTTCGCTTCGCACGCCGCTGGATGGACTGCCTATTAATAGTACTCTAACATTCATAAATAAATTTTACTAATTAGTCCTCCTTAATAAATATCATAACACCATCCATCGCATATGCATTAAATGAAATTTTCGAGTAATTCTGTTTAAACGTTGCAATATACAAATGATAGTCCATTTCTGTACAAGATTTTACTTCAAAGGTTCTATAAAATTGGTTCGTTTCTAAGCCATTTTTTAATGTAGCACATCCTAAGATTGCATTTTCTTCACTACCTCTTTTACGAATAAATATTTTATCAAATCTAAAATCAAAACTATAAATTTCATCATTTGGTTTTATAATCAAAGGAAAAACTTTTATTTCTTGAGGTAATTCCGATAAATCATTATCTACGTCAATAAAAAATGTCATATAATTCAAAAAGTTTTTACCTTCTTTTTCAGTAAATACCTGTTTATAATGTATTTCCTGTATACGTTGACTATTTGAAAAACAATTAGGTATTTGTAATAATACTTCATTAAGAATTGTATCTATTGTGTGTATTACGTAATCGTGTAATTCTTTTATTTTATCTAACGCATTTTCCTCCGGATAAAATTCCCCACCATAACAAAAACTATTTATCTTAAATGAATCTATAGTGCCAATCAAAATACTATTTTTTACTGTAATCAGTATTGTTTTTATATGCTTCATAAAATTATCAAACGCTATAAGATACTGATATTTTGCGTCATTTTTATTATTATCCATCAACTGCAATAATGTAGCAAATTCTGGTTTACTCGACAATTTAGAAAGTAACTTCTTCAATAATCCTTTATCTTCTACAGAAATAGCTTCATCCCCTAGCAGTGCCGCATTAACTATTTGGAATAGAACGTCCATGCTTATTCGCCCATAATGAAAAAATTCCATTGACGTTTTTCTTAAAAAAACGGTATCGTCTAATATATATCCACCAATATTCAAATTAGTTTTTTCAAGATCACTAGTTTTACACGATGCTTTTCCTGTAGAACAAGCCTCTTGCAACAAATCTTGCTCAACCACTTTCAATGTATTAACACGATGTTCATGAACTTTTACCAGCATATCATATGATACACTCATATATCCTAATGTTTCTTTCAAACTCTCCACATATTGCCATGCATCATAAACTTTATTTTCAGCTAATTTCTTTTTAAATTCTTTTAAGTCAACCGCCATCTATTACATCTCCTTATATCCAATATTCACATATTGCTAAAACAAAGTATTCTATCCTCTTGTATCTCCCCACTCTATATCAACCACCACCGACACATTGATATAATCCTTAATCTCTTTATTCCTCATTTTCTCCCCCTCGTCTGTAAACACAATATGCTTATGAAAGTGCCTAAAATTAAGGATTTCTACATAGTTCGCCTTTGTAGCAACACACAAGTCTCCACATGCACCGTTTGTCTGCGCATAACTGACTTTCATTCTTATACGTTATTAATTGTTTTTAATTATACAGTAAAAACGACGTGTTTGAAAGAAATAATGCTAAATGTTATTGTTACGTTTTACTTATTGTAACTATGCATTTTTTGCTCAATGTTGACACGTCGTAGACACTGTCAACACGCCAGAGTAATTACCATTATTTACCAGATTCTTTCTTACCCCTCTCGTGATACAATTTTATCAGGGGTGAGCTCAAGTTGAAATTATTTAAAAAGAGACGTAAATCACTGGTTGATGAAATGGAAAAGGCATTTATGGAAGAAGCTGCGGAGATCGAAAAAGAAGTCGAAAATATTGACTCGCCAGAGGATCCAGAGGCCAAAGAGCGGATGCGCCGGAAAATCCTTGAAGAGGCTATGAGAACTGAATTAAGAAAAAAGTGATCATTATTGACACTGTATCCAATACCAAATATACTTTCTATAGAACCATATTTGGTTACGTGTAACGGCAATTAGAGCCTATTGACGCGTAACCATTTGTTGGTTCTGTTTTTTTTGTGCAAATAAAATTGCCCCGGGTGGGAAATCTGAGAGCACATAGCGCAGCAATTTTATCTCCCAATATTACATATCTCTTTTTACGTCCACTCTTGTCTATTCCTCTCCATTTTTAGTCGAGTCAGTGTAAAATTATTGTTAGCATATGCACTAAGGGAGGAGAACTTTATGACTTTAAGAGATGTTATTACACTGATTCAGTCCATATCCGGACATCCATGCCACAGAAGCTATTATTGTCTGGCTTTGGCGGTTTACTACAGCTGTCAACTGCCTTTTTACATGGGACTCAATCTGGAACGACAGGTGTATCCGTTGATCTCTCAGGAAACCGGCCTGCCTGTAAAATCGATTGCCAGAAGCATATCCAGAGCTTCCAGCGATTGTTGGGAGTATGGTGATCACACGAAACTGGAACAGATCGTAAAGCGAAAACTAATTGAACCACCCTCTCCCAAAGAACTGATCCTCTATCTCTGTACATATCTTACTGATTTGCCAGCATTTTGATTGCTGGTTAATTTTTGACTTTCATTTGTCGAATTTTGTCGAGAGATTAGTACTACCCGTTAGGCGGGAGCGGTTTTCTGTTGATTCCGCGAGCATAAAGATTTTTCCCCCGGCATAGCGCAGCCGGGGGTTTTTACAAGATATAGCGTCAGAAACTTCGATTGCTTATTGCAACGTCAACGAGTTACACACTGCCCTCCTTCCTGATAAGACTATTTCAAGCCCATCACAGGACAGGCTTAAAGCGCGATCAGATCCCGCAGGGTCTTCTCCCCTGCAACACCGTCTACACCGCCGCAGATACCCGGAGACTGCTTTCTCCCGGTCTCTCTGATAAGCAGTAATGGCATAGACCGTGTTGTCCCCGCAGCTCCGGTCGAGCTCCAGGACCTTGCCGTCTTTGCCCTTATAACCACGGGCCCTTAAAATTTCCTGTACCAGCAGCACATGAGTGCCGGTCTCTCCTCTTTTCACTGTTTTCATACTGAACATATATACTGCATCTCCTTTCGGTGTTGTCGGTACATCTACCCCACTCCCCGTCACCAGGCTCCAATCCGGCCGGCCGTAACCGCTGATCCGTGAGTTGCCAAGTGCATACGACTTTTTGCATACCCCGCCGCCGTTGGCAATCACCCCGGACGCCCCGGACGTATTGCCCTCGATCGTATACACCGTATTGCCGGATACCCGGTACACGATACCGGTATGGCAGATCCTGCTGGAATTATGGAAAAAGACCTGGTCCCCTGCCTGCGGCGCGGCATGCCACTGCTTCTTATTCTTATAATACTGGGCGCTGGTCGGTGTATAGGCAGAGAATCCCCCGCCAAGCAGTTCCCTTGCGTTCTCCTTCCCAAATGCCTGTACAAAACACCAGTCCACAAACATATCACACCAGGCCTGTCCCTGGTAGTTGACGCCCTGCAAATGTCCGGTAATCCCTGGCATATTTGGTGTAATTGTTGCTGCCCGCATTGGCTGTTTTGCTGTCCAGCTGGCTGTTGCTCTTCTTTTCCAGGTATCCGACTTCTGCGGACGCCACGCTGATCAGCTTGTCAATCGCATTTTGTTTTGTCATGGCTACTCCCTTCACATAATGATCATAAAACTTCTGCCCTCTGGCTGCCCGGCTCTTACACTGTAGCTTCCGTGATCCCGGCCGGCGCTTCAAATTTTCGTAGTACGATATCCGATGCTGTCCGAATACTGGCTGCCTGTTTTCAGCACTTTCAGGACACTCGGAAACACATGCTCCAGCTCGTACAGCACATAGTCAAGCTGTGCAGTCCTCGTCCGCAATCGACTACCCCTCTCTGTTTCACCCGCGTGTACAATCCAGACTTGCGAGCCGGGGTTGTCCACTTGTGCCAGCCCATAGCCATACTGCTTGCCGGGGATCGGGTGCAGAAATTCCTCGCAGCTAATCTTTCCACTGTCAACCGCAGCCGTATAACTCGTATCAGTGTACACCTTTCCGCGCTCTTTCAGGCGTTTGACGCACAGGTATTCCAGGCGATTACACCAAAACCCATCAGACTCCGCTTCCAGATTTCCGATCAACCCGCAGGCGCCGGCCGGTGTCATGCCTGCAGCAACAAAATGTTTATAAGCCCGTTTTTCGGCTTCTATATTAATGCTCATAAGCTTTTCAGCTCCTCTCTTACCTGGTTAAAAAACGTAAATCTGCAGAGATAGCAGTCACAACAGTCTGGATTCTGCTGATCGGGTGCCACACAGTAGCCGCGCGTATCCTTATCCAGGTATCGTACAAAATCCTCTATCTCCTGCTCTGTCATGGCCGCACCTCTGCAATTAAAAAGAGGACGATTACTCGCCCTCTATACCATCTTTACTATCTTTGCTATGTAACTGCTCATCCGCCGCAATCGCCGCCTGCGTGAAGCTGTTATTCTTCCACCACGCAACTACCGCAGCGATCACCGTCCACGCCGTCGTCACAAGCGTATTAACTTCCTCGTCGCTGATCGGGAGCGGACTGTGCCCTGTCATGGATAATACCTGATTCAGCAGTGCCAATACCAGCACGATTGTTCTTACAATAGTTCCTGCTTCGATTTTTCTTTTCATGATTTTTTATCCTCCTCTAAATCACTAATCCGGTGATTAATTACCTTAATCTGTTCTTCCACCACCGGCATCCGGCGGGCAAAGTTGTTATGCGTCCGCACCTCGTCCTCTAACATCTGCAGGCGGTAGTTGGTCAGTTTTGAGTTGACCGCTATGCCCGTAAAGGTGCCTAATGCGCTCCCGCCAAATGCGATCAGCGCTACAATGATTTCTGGTTCCATTCGTGCCTCCTAATCCCCAACATAAATACCAAAATATAGCCCATTACTCCGTCACCTCGTTTTCTACAATAATCAGATTATTTCAACATACACCGTGCAGTATCTCTCATCCCCCTCTCGTTTTCCGCACACATAAATCCCATCCTTCTTCACATACGCCGCTGTAAACGAGACGAATAGCAAGTCTTCAAATGGATGTAATTTCCAGGTGAATCCATTCGAAGATAAAACAACACCACCAGACACTAAAGACACATATATTCGCTTTTCTTTAATATACCAAAGATTACTGACAGAAATTTCTGCATTAATCTGTTTCCATTCTCCACTTTCTGCGTCTATTACATATCGAGCGACCAGCGGGTTCGATTGCTGGACAAATATTTTACCATTTAAAGCTTTTATATTGTTAAACTCTTTCCCATCGGAATTTCCAAAAATCCTGTATAATATTTTTTATGCTCTGTTATTTCAACAGATCTTTTTTTCTTTTCAGTTCCCGCCATCCATTCATATGTAGATGCTGATATCTCCATTATGCTGTAAATTCTCTCATATTGATATTGATAGTCCGATCTAATTGCATATGTCTTGTCAGTTATTGGATCCGTGGAAAATTTCAGATACGCATACGCATCTCCCGATGTGTATATGCATAATGCCAAAAATTGACAGAGAGCCATCATTATGCATCTCTGCGCTTAAAATATGCCCCAGTATGTTGTACAGATGAACTCATTGCCGGCACACTATTTTTAGGAATAAGCATAATCTTTCCCGAAATTGCCACTCCTTCATTTGAAATGACGGATACACTAGGTAA
>NZ_JAKNTI010000006.1:0-4902 GCF_022440585.1 Lawsonibacter sp. OA9 | reverse complement strand
AGTGGCAGGAAGACAATGCCAGATCCTGTGATTTCCTGTTTGCCGGAATGAGTGGGGGCTACAGAGATACTCGTACCATGCAGCTTAGGCTTGCAAGGATCTGCGATGAGCTGAATATCAAAGGTGTTCATATGCATACGCTGCGGCATACTTTTGCAACCCGCTGTCTGGAACATAATATTGGACATGAAGTACTCTGTGAAGTGCTCGGGCATTCTTCACCCCAGATTACACTGAGACATTATTCACATTGTACGCCAGAAAGGATACGCCAGAGCATGGAGCGTATGGAACTGGCGCTGTAAATACAAAAAAATAAGCCGTCAAAAGTGGTCCTTTTATATTTTGAGAACAGCGTAAACCAAAGAGAAATTTGTTAAATAATATATATCATATTGCGAAAATCTCCTGTGGCTTTTACAAAAATAGTATATCGCAAATACCCTCAAAATATATATGCGGGAGGTAATGAATGAACAAAGAAAACATTGTACTGGACAATTCTAATACGTACAAGGCAGCAGATGCGATGATAGCAGTTACATTTCGTGAGCTGTCTGGTGTTAATTCTAAAGGTGTGATCTCCAATATACATATTTCGGACAAAATTTCTTTTTCAAACTATGGGGACATGCTTCTGAAAATAGAACAGATCTATGATTTGCTCGGAATGCGGGAGACTTCAGGCTGCCTGCGGGGAAATACCTCAGAAACAAAGTGGCAAAAAAGAACTTTGGATTCAGTGGAAGACTGGCGCAGGGAGGAGGATGAGTGGCAGAATTTTCACCTTCTTCACACATGCAGGGATCCCGTAGTCTATGTACAGACGTTATACTGGCAGAACTACAGCTGGCAGGGGTATATACTCGGCAGGGGATATAAAGACAGGATTTATTATCGCAGTGCACTCGAATTACTGCATATTATTGATAACATTATACGGGGAAAATAACGTCTTCGGCTGTGGAGGATTATATAATGAAAGTAAAAAGACTGATGGATGATTTATGGGATTTGGTTGGAAGTCCCTATATGTCGGATCTCAGATACAGTCCGTGGAGGCAGGCAGCACAGAGATATATTTCAGAACTGGAAGAGTCTGTGTATTCTCTCGGTGAGTGGAACGATACAGCATATTATTTGTCAGGAAAAAACATACAGTTTACGGACGCTGCTGCGGCTAAGAGGTATCTGCTGAATGTTCAATCAGATGAGGCGGAAAAGTTATAAGACATTCGTGGCCTTTTTGTTATCCGGTTAGTGTTAACAGGTGTTAAAGCCTATATGAAAAACGGCAGTCTGGGAGAGTACGATGAAAAGAAAAGTTTCTGGTTGCTTAATAAAAATGTGGATTACAATGCTGTGTTTGGTGGACTGTCAGGCTGTGCTGTGATCTGGCACCCTCAGGATGATAGATTTGAAGTTTATAATCGGGAAATGTGTGTGAAGCAAGCGTCCCCCTGCTCTACCTTTAAGATCATTACAGCGCTGATGGGGCTGAACAATAACGTGATAGAAAACGAGAAGTGACGATGAAGTATAACGGTACACAGTATCCGTCTGCGGACTGGAATGGTTTCTGGTTAGGATCATCATTGAAGATATCACCGCTTGAGCAGGTGAGCGTGCTTGCCGGTATTTTTGAGGGAAACGGCATGTATGACAATAAAGATATTGATATTCTGGAAAAGATCATGCAGGTGGAGGACGGCGGTTCTGTCTATGGAAAAACGGGGACGGGCAGTGAAGGAGAAGCGTGGTTTGTGGGATTTGCAAAACTGGATGATCGGAATGCTTATTTTGCAATCTATCTGAATGATGTACACAACAGGGATCGGGTTTCCGCGGCGAAGGAGATTGCTACTGGGATTTTAAAGTAACGGAGATTCATTATAACTTGTAGTAAAAGTGTTTCCTGACAAATGAATGGGCTCTTTAACTGCGCTGGGTGTCATAATTATACCTGTTTTAAAAATAACTCTGGACTATAAAAAAGAACTATTAGAACAATTAAAAGAGGATTTACAGTACATATTAGCAATATTATAATTTGTTTTGATTAGGTAAAAGACAGACAAACGAAAGGTTTACAAATTCGTTCGCCTGTCTTTTTATTTTTACTTCAGAATGGTAGCTTAACCTGGCGAAAGAATTCGGCGCTACGCATACCTATAATGTGTCGGGAACGACGGTCGAAGAACGCGTGGAATTTATTGAGCAGATTACAAAGGACAGAGGCGCTGATGTCGTGATCGAATGTGTGGGAAGACCACAGATGTTTGCCGACAGCCTGAAATACGTCCGCAAGGGGGCACGGTCCTGTTTGTTTTGGGCTGTGTCTTCGGCTGCTGCCAAAATGTTGGAGGGACGCAAATGATACATATCCCGATGAATCAATACGAAAAGTACCAGTATGATTTTAGATCCTATTCAATGTTTAAGAACGTTGAAGTGCCGAAGGTTGCATGGATATTTATCGCAGATCAGGAGCACGGATGGGAACATACATTCCATATGTATGAAGAGATTGGGGTGCTGTCCTTTATTCTGGAAGGAGAGAATCAGATCAAGATTGAAAATAAAAATTTCCATGCCGGCAGGAATGACCTGACAGTGTTCAACCCTAAGATAGTGAGGGCGGAGAGGCAGAGTAAGTCCCCCTTTTCGGAGGTATCAATTGGTCTTACAGATATACACCTGTCGCCATTTGACAGGGATATGATACTACCGACTCCCATCACACCGGTGTTTAATTGCTTTGAATACAGTGAAATGCTGCGAAAGTGCTTTGAACTGATCGGGGCAGAGGCAGTAAAGGGCGATTTTGAATCAGGCATGCGCTGCTTTGACACTATCATGTTTGCACTGCGTGTGATTCTGAATTATATCTATCCCTTGAATCTGCAAAAATATACCGATGAAAACAGGGCTGGAGACGATTGCGGCTGATCTGTATTTCAGAACGCATTACATCTCCCATGAATTTAAAAATTTCTTTGGGATGGCACCGATACAGTACCTGATTTCCAGGAGAATCGGAGAGGCGCATGCACTCCTGCTTCAGGCGGATATGCCAGTCAGTGCTATAGCGAGGAAAGTAGGGTATACCAATATCAATAACTTCTATATTCAATTTAAAAAACCAAGGGGATTTCACCGAGTGAATTCCGGGTGTCCTCCAAAGGGGGCTGCCATCGACAGAATGGTCATGGCGGGAATCTGCGGTACGGACAAACACAGTTACAAGGGTGAGAGTGTCCAGTAGAAAGGAACTAAAAATGAAATTGATATTTCGTACCCTGTTATCCAGGGGCATGTAAATGTATTTATCATTGAAGAGATCGACGAGGTGGGCTCCATAACCCTTGACTTTGACGGCAATATTTTAAAGCCGGGGGACAGTTTGTGAGTCATCAGTTCCCGGTTGAGAAGGCGGAAGAAGCGGTGCTGACGAGCATGTCAAAAGACAGTATGAAGGTTGTGATAAGGTTTTAAAAATGTGTTGTACATGCTATAATGGAGCAAAATGACAGGAGGAATGTGTGAAAATGAAATTATGCATTGCTGCAGCTCTGTGCAAAGTCTGAAGTGGGCATTTTGCATAGAGTGATCCGATAAATTTCGCCCATAAGACTTTGCTGTTTCCTGCTGATTTTAATGAAACAAAGGAGCAAAGTCAAAATGAAAAATTTTAAAGCTACATTTCAAGAACTGAAAAGTTTTCTGCTGCTATGGTCTACGCAGTCATTATCAACTCTGGGAAGCTCAATGACGAATTTCGCACTGGTCATCTGGTCTTATCAGGATAAGGGGTCGGCGCTTACGACAGCTCTGCTGTCCGTCTGCTCTTATGCGCCTTATGTGCTGATGAGTATTTTTGCAGGCGCTTTCAGTGACCGGTGGAACAAAAAAGTCATCATGCTGGCAAGTGATACTTTTGCAGCAGGCTGTACAGTGGCAGTGCTGGTACTGCTGCAGACCGGCAATCTGGAAATCTGGCATTTATACGTTCTAAATGCGCTGAATGGACTGATGAATACCTTCCAGCAGCCGGCAGCTGATGTGACAGTCAGCCTGCTGACGCCTAAGAAGCACTATCAGAAGGTAAGCGGAATGCGGACGTTTTCCAGTTCGCTGACCAGCATTTTAACTCCGGTCATTGCAACCGGGCTGCTGGCATTTACAAATATTCAGACGGTGATCGCGGTTGATTTGACCACTTTTGGACTGGCCTTCGGCACACTGATGTTTGGAATAAAGGTTCCGGATATGAAACCCGCGGAAGAAGGAAAAGAGAAGGTGCTGCAGGCGGCAAAGTCCGGACTGCGGTATTTAAAACATAACCGGGGGATTCTGGATCTGATTTTATTTCTTGCGGCGATCAACCTCACTGCCTCCATGTATAACGCGGCGCTTCCGGCGATGCTGTTATCGTAGATGGAGAGGTGAAAATGCCTATGGCATGGTAAATATGGTCTCAGGTCTTGCCATGCTGGCAGGAAGTATTGCGGTGACGATGCTTCCAAAGCCTCAAAGCCGTGTCGGGGTTATATGTAATGCATTGCTCATGGCTATGAGTACAGAAAATTTTTTCCTGGCTCTTGGCAGGAGTCTTCCTGTCTGGTGTGTGGTGCTGTGCTGGATGTGGTCAGCGTTCCGCTGATGAATGCCAACATGGTTTCTGTTCCGAAACTACATTCCACTGACGATGCAGGGGCGGGTATATGCGGCGAGAAACACACTGCAGTTTTTTTCGATTCCTCTGGGATATACTTTAGGCGGCTATTTAGTAGACGGGGTATTTGAGCCATTTATGAAAGCACAGCCGGTGGATTCATTTTTTGCAGAGGCGTTTGGGAGAGGTAAAGGTTCCGGTGCGGGGATGCTGTTCTTTGCGCTTGG
>NZ_JAKNTI010000002.1:0-7155 GCF_022440585.1 Lawsonibacter sp. OA9 | reverse complement strand
CTGTGGCTGGAACTGCTGGAAGAAGGACAGCGTGATGGTTCGATCCATACAGAATATGCAAAAGAGATTTCAGAACTTTTGCCGCTGCTGACAAATCTGTGGGCGGCGCCGTCGATTTTTCCGGCCTCTCAGGAAGAGATGTTCTGTAAGTTTGCTTTTATAAAAGAGATGCTTGAAAGGATGGGAGTACCACTGCTCGATGATGAGATCATGCAGCAGGTCAGGAACAGTCTGAAAAAACTGGCTCTGGAAGAGTAAAATAAAAATGCCTTTCGAGGCAATTTTATTTGCATAATTACATACATACGGTAGGTATTAAAGTGCCCAGGCGCGTTTTTTGTCTTTATTTACATACCAACTAAAGGTATTAAAAGGAGGAGAAGATGAAACAAAGGTTATTTAATGGGAATTTTACATTTTTGATTCTGGGACAGGTGTGTTCCCTGTTTGGTAATTACATTTTGAAATTTGCGATGTCCATGTATGTGCTCGAGACAACAGGATCAGCGGCTGTTTTTGCAGGCATTCTGGCCGTGGCAACGATACCGACAATACTGCTGTCACCACTGGGAGGAATTCTTGCAGACAGAGCAAACAGAAGAAATATCATGGTTGCACTCGATTTACTGTCGGGGCTGTCGGTTTTGTGTGCCGTCTTACTGTTTTCTGAGCATAGCGGTATCACGATAATCGGAGTACTGCTGGTTGTACTTTCCGTACTGGGTGCATTTGAGTCACCGACTGTACAGGCGTGTGTTCCTCAGATGCAGACAGGAGATAATATTATCAAAGGAAATGCAGTCGTCAATCAGGTGGCTGCTGTTGCGGGGCTGTTTGCTCCTATACTGGGCAGTGTGCTCTACGTTGCTTTCGGAATGAGGCCTGTCATGATAGCCTGTATTCTGTGCTTCTTTATCACGGCTTTTTTTGAATGCTTCATCAGACTGGAAAAGATACCGTGTGACAGCGGCGGAAGTGTCCTGTCCATTATAAAAAATGATTTTCTGGTAAGCATGCGGTTTATTTGCAGGGAGCAGACAAAGATATTGAAGCTGCTGATTTTAAGCGCGATTATCAGTTTCTTTGTCATAGGAACCGCTATGGTGGGTCTGCCTTACATTGTGCGCACTGTTCTTGGACTGAATGCAGAGTATTACGGTGCGGCTGAAAGTGCACTGGGATTTGCGGCTATTGCCGGAAGTATTGCTGCCGGAGTGCTGACAGGTAAACTTAAGAGTGGAAAACTTTCCCGGGTTCTGTTGCTTCTCGGAGGATTTGTTGTAATGGCAGGGATGGTTTTTCTTTTTCCGGTGAACGCAGTCATTAAGTATGCAGTGAACATTATCGCATTTTGTGGTGTGCAGGCTGCGGTGTGTATCTTTTCCATATTTGCCCTTTCGATGATTCAGCAGAAAACACCGGATCATCTGATCGGGAAGGTGATGGCATATGTATCCGCTGTCACGATGTGCGCGCAGCCTTTGGGGCAGACGGTTTACGGTCTGCTGTTTGACGGTTTTGGCAATGCGGTTTACGTCGTCCTGATCCCGACAGGAGCGGTTATCTGTGTAATTGGGGCAACGGCTGCAGGATTCTTAAAAACGCTTAAGGTTTAGGATCCACCTGCGCCTGGATACGTACTGTCGGATAGGGAAGTATACTGTGAGTGTTACAAAAAACACTATAAATGTTACGAAAATATTAAAAGACTTTAAGAAAAATAATCAAAAAGGTTGAAATTCTTTTTGAATCATGATAGTATATGGAGGAAGTCTTGAGAATATTACGAAATATTTACGGCACAACATGACAAAAATCATGATGGATGTAAGGAGAAAATAAGAAAATGAGAAAAAAAATAGTATGCGTATTCCTTGGTCTTGTTATGATGTTGTCTCAGACTATGACGGTTCTGGCTACAACGGAAGACCAGCTAAGGCAGGAAAAGAACCAGGCGGAAAGCCAGTTGAGCGAAACGAATTCAGTCATTAACAGCCTGTCTGAGAGACAGACACAGATCCAGTCGGAAATCAATGCAATGGATGCAGACATGGTCGATCTGATGATACAGATCGATGCGGCAAAAACCGACATTGCGAATACAGAAGCGGAAATTTCGAATACCGAAACTGATATAACAAATAAAAAAGCAGAGATCGAACAGACGAAAAAAGATTTACAGGATGCAGAGGATGACCGCGACAAACAGTATGAGAATATGAAAAAACGTATCCAGTACATATATGAAAACGGCGGTGACGCGGCCTGGGTCAAGATGATCTTTGAGGCTGAGGATTTTTCAAAAGTATTGAACCGTGCAGACTATGCACAGAGTCTGCATGATTATGACCGCGATCAGCTGGAGCAGTATGTAGCGGTTGTAAACCAGGTTACTGAGTTAAAGAAAAACCTGGAAGCGCAGAAAGCAGAACTGGAAGATCAGAAAGCAGCACTGGAAACACAGAAGGCATCTCTGGAGAGCCAGAAAGCTGATCTGGAAGGCCAGCAGGCAGACCTGCAGGCGCGAATCGATGAGAAACAAGCGGCAAGCAGTGATTACGAGAGCCAGATTGCAACTGCACGTCAGCAGGCAGCTGAAATCAGTGATCTGATCGCACAGCAGGAGGCTGAGCTTAACCGCCTCGCTGAAGAGAGAAGGCGTGCAGAGGAAGAAGCAGCCAGACAGGCAGCAGCGGAAGAGGCAAGACGTCAGGCAGCGGCTGAAGAAGCCCAGAGACAGCAGCAGTCATCTGAGGATGAATCTTCTTCAGGTTCTGAGGCGGATTCAAATAATGGAAATGATTCAGACAATACATCTGACAGCAATGCGAATGACAGTGAAGATACCGGAAGCAATACGGATTCCGACAGCGGTTCTTCCGATAACTATGAAGCTTCAGGTGATAGCAGCGCTGATTCAGGAAGTTCCTCATCTTCTTCCAGTGATTCCGAAGAATCCCATGAGGAAGACAATGAGCCCAGCTATTCTGCGGGCAGCTCTTCGGGCAGCGCTATCGTAGCCTATGCTGACCAGTTTGTGGGAAATCCATATGTGTGGGGCGGCAACTCACTGACCAACGGGATCGACTGTTCTCATTTCGTATGGCAGGTCCTGAAGAACTGTGGTGTTTACAGCGGCGGATATACCACATCAGGAGGCTGGAGAAGCCTCGGACAGCCTGTAGGAAGTTTGTCTGAAGCAAGAGCCGGCGATGTCATCTGTTATTCTGGTCACGTAGCGATCTATGACGGTAACGGCGGGATCGTAGAGGCGAAGGGCAGCCAGTGGGGTATCACACACGACAGAAGTGCGGACTGCAAGACGATTCTTGCGATCAGAAGATTTACATAATGGTATTTAAAAATATAACATAAACAACCAAAAAGTTGTACTGAATGGTCAGACTGCAGATGGCAGTGAAGTCGAAAAGATTTCACTGCCATCTGTTTTGGATTTTGGAAAGCATTTGGCGGAGGATAAATGTTGTCTCTGCAGCTGATTGGATGACGCCCGGGTCATCAAGGCTTGCCATCTGCATCAGCCTTTATGTGGTTTCAGGAAAATCCGCTCATATCAAAGAACTTTTTAAACATAACCGGCGTTACGCCGGTTTCTTTTTTGAAAACCGAGATAAAATGCGAGGTGCTTGAAAATCCACACGTCATGGCTATTGTATCGAGAGAAGCAGAGTCTGAGCTTAGGAGCTCCCGCGCATGCCGTAATCGAACATTGATCAGGTACTGGTGAGGGCTGAAACCAGTATCTTTTTTAAAAATCCGTGAAAAATGGTATCGGCTCAGGCTGGCATAATCGGCAATGTCATCAACAGTGATCGGTTTGTAAAAATTGTCATTAATATATTGCTGGGCTCGCAGTATATTTTCGTTAGCGTATTTTGAACTTGGAATAGCAAGTCCGGCAATCAGATTATACATCAACAGGGACAGTTTTTGATCGCTTGCATTTGGCTGGGCCATCTCCTTTAATATGCTGTTAAATAGAAACGCCGACTCAGATTTGCCTGTAAAACAGATACCCTGCTGTGTGTGCAGCAGTTCATAGAAGGATTTTGCCAGTGGACCGTTAAAATGAAAATACTGAAACCGCACTTTGCCGGAAGCCCAGTAATGGTTGGGAATATTTGAATCCAGGTAAATGATGTCCCCCGGGAATGCGGTGAATCTGGAGTTCTCATATTCAAAGTTCAGACTCCCCTCCAGAATACGGAAAATAAGATAATTATCAAAAAACTGTTCTTTTTTCTGCCGGTTAATCTCATAAGATGCATCACATACAAATTCTCCTCCCCACGCAAGGCAGAAAAGATTTTGCTTTGCAAAATCTGACGGGGTGTGAAAATATACGCCTTTTTTGGAGACCAGCCCCTTATCAAAATAGGCGGCTTTTTCTCTGTGTTTTTTATTCATAGCTTCCTCCACTTTCAAAAATATAAAGCACAAATTTGATATTAATTAGCATCTTCAAGTAATGAATATGGGTTTCTTATATTATACAATATGTTCAATAGAGATGCAAGAAAGCCTTAAAATAAGCAAAAAATGCATGATTATCACTTTGCTGTATAAGAGATAATTGCAGGGAACTTGCACCCTTAAATAAGCACATATATGATGTGCTTTCATTGCAGGATAAAAGAAAGAGGAGAAAAAGAATGACATCAAGAGAACGTGTAAAGACATCATTTGCTCATAAGCAGCCGGATAAAATGGCTGTTGACTTCGGAGGGTTTTGCTGCTCGCAGATCAATGCACTTGTGGTAGGGGAATTGAGAAAATACTACGGATTAAAAGAAGAGCCGGTAAAAATCCTGGATATGGCTACCATGACCGGAATTATTGAACCGGACCTTGCGGATATCATGATGAGTGATGTGCAGATGCTGGATCCAAGATATGATGCGTTCGGCCATACGAACGATAACTGGAAGGAGTGGTCCTATCAGGGAGAAACCATACTGATACCCGGGGACTGCGAACTGTCTGATGACGGAAACGGCGGATACTACGTTTACCCGTGCGGAGATACTTCTGTGAAACCGAGCGGACATATGCCGGAAAATGGTTTTTACTTTGACAATATCATGAGAACGGAAGAATTTGACGAGGAGGATGCGGATCCTCTCGACAACGCCGAGGACTGCCAGGTGGTATCGGATGAAACCATCTCGTACTATAAAGGAGTGATTGAAAAGTATAAGGGCAGCAATAAGGCAGTTACCATTGCTCCGGCATATTTTGCTCTGGGCGATGCCGCCAATATTCCGGGCCCGAATATCAAAGATCCAAAGGGTATCCGCAGTCTATCGGAATGGTACATGGCGCCGCTGTTATACCCGGATTATGTGCACGCGGTGTTTGAAGAACAGGTAAACCGTTCCATCAAAAGCTTTGAAAAATGTTATGACGCATTTGGAAATGATATCGACGTGATGTACATATGTGGGACGGACTTTGGAACACAGAGAGGACCGTTTGTAAACCCGGATGTATTCAAAGAGTTTTACCTTCCGTATTACAAAAAAATGAACGGATGGATTCACGAGCATACGGAATGGAAGACTCTGAAACACAGCTGCGGCGGTATCTTCCCGATACTCCCGCTGCTGATCGAAAGCGGCTTTGATGCAGTCAATCCGGTTCAGTGCTCCGCAGCGGGGATGGATCCGCAGGCATTAAAGGACACCTACGGCAAAGATATCCTCTTCTGGGGCGGCGGTGTTGATACCCAGCAGATTCTGCCGTTTGGGACACCTAAACAAGTGAAGGAGCAGGTGAAAGAACGGTGTGAGATATTTTCAAAAGACGGAGGCTACATCTTTAATACGATCCATATTATACAGGCGAAAACACCGGTGGAGAATATAGCAGCCATGCTGGATACTGTGAGAGAGTTTAATGGCGACTGATATTTTCCTGTAGAGAAGGTAAGAGAAGGAGAAGAGGTATGGGAGAAAGCAGAGGAGAATGTATTCTTGAGATGCGGGATATTACCGTAGAATTTCCGGGGGTACTTGCACTCAACAAAGCCAGATTTGATGCCCGGCGCGGTGAAGTACATGTACTTCTGGGTGAGAATGGAGCCGGTAAATCAACGATTATGAAGGTTTTGGCTGGTGTTAATACAAAGTATACCGGATCCGTGACGCTCAAAGGAGAAGACATCGTATGTGCGAGCATCGATGAACAGCGTGCGCGCGGAGTCAGCATCATTTTTCAGGAAATGAACCTGTTAAAGAACCTGACGGTTGCGGAAAATATCTTCATGGGAAGACAGCCGAGAACAAAATCGGGAAATGTTGACTGGCGTACGATGAACCGGACGGCCAGAGACCTGTTGGATTCGATCAACGCAGACATATCGGAAAAAACTCTGGTGTCGAAACTAAGTGTAGGACAGATGCAGCTGGTAGAGATCGCAAAGGCGTTATCTTTCGAGTCAGACATTATTATCATGGATGAGCCGACGTCGGCACTGACGGAAAAAGAAGTGGACTCACTGTTTGAGATCATAAGTACGTTGAAAAAGCAGAAAAAGGCGATTGTGTATATATCTCACAGGCTGGAAGAAATCATGAAAATCGGTGATCGAGTGACCATATTCAGGGATGGAGAGTATATCAATACCCTGAATGTAAAAGAAATCACGATTGACGAGATGGTCACTCAGATGGTCGGAAGGGAAATGACAGATTACTACCCAAAAGTTGAGGTGAATCCTGGAGATGTGCTGTTGGAGGCAAAAAATATTGTTCAGGGCAGGATATTAAAAAATGTATCTTTCCAGGCGCGTGCAGGTCAGATTACCGGATTTTACGGTCTGATGGGCGCCGGTCGTACAGAATTAATGCGTGCTGTGTTTGGCGCTGATCCGTTTGACAGTGGAGAAGTACTGATCAAAGGTAAGAAACAAAATATCAAAAGCTGTGAAGAGGCTAAAAAATGTGGAATTGCACTGTTGACCGAAGACCGAAAAAACCAGGGATTAATTCTGGAGTTTGATCTTAACACAAATATTTCACTCGCGAACCTGGACACAACCATGGGAAAATTTGGCATTGATGCAAAAAAAGAGACGGAAAACAACCAAAAACTCACGGAATCTATTCGGGTAAAAACGCCGAGTCTGAGACAAAA
>NZ_JAKNTI010000031.1:0-8841 GCF_022440585.1 Lawsonibacter sp. OA9 | reverse complement strand
GTGTAAAAACATTTTCAAAAGCGACGTATCTGTGCAGTGCAGTCATACTGTGTACCGGAACCTATCTGAAGGCAAGATGCATCTATGGGGATATCAGTAATTTTACTGGGCCAAATGGTCTTCAGGCTGCCAACCATCTGACGGATTCGCTGAAGAAAAATGGAATTGAAATACTGCGGTTTAAGACAGGAACACCTGCAAGAATAGACAGGAGAAGTATTGATTTTACAAAGATGGAAGAGCAGTTCGGAGATGAAAGAGTCGTTCCGTTTTCCTTTTCCACGGATCCGGAGAAAGTGCAGATTAATCAGGTATCGTGCTGGCTCACTTATACAAATGAAAAAACACATGAAATCATACGAAAAAATCTGGACCGTTCACCTTTGTACTCAGGAATGATAGAAGGAACGGGACCCAGATACTGTCCTTCGATTGAGGATAAAGTTGTGAAATTTTCGGATAAAAACCGCCATCAGGTTTTCCTGGAACCCGAAGGACTGTATACGAATGAAATGTATGTGGGAGGAATGTCGAGTTCTCTTCCAGAAGATGTACAGCATGAGATGTATCATTCTGTGCCAGGGCTTGAGAATGCAAAGATCGTAAGAAATGCTTATGCGATCGAATATGACTGTATCAATCCGCGTCAGCTTCGCCCATCACTTGAGTTTAAAAGTATAAAGGGGCTTTTCAGCGGAGGACAGTTTAATGGAAGCTCAGGATATGAAGAAGCCGCCGCACAGGGCCTGATAGCGGGAATCAATGCGGTACATCAGATTAAGGGAAAAGAACCTTTGATCCTGGATCGTTCCGAGTCTTATATTGGTGTATTGATCGATGATCTTGTGACGAAGGAAAATAGGGAGCCCTACCGTATGATGACAAGTCGTGCGGAATACCGGCTGTTGTTAAGGCAGGATAATGCAGACATTCGGCTCAGGAAAAAGGGATATGAAGTGGGATTGATCAGTGAGGAGGATTATCAGAGACTGATAACAAAAGAACGACAGATTGAAGAAGAGATAAAAAGAGTAGAGAATACAAATATAGGGGCTTCAAGGGAAGTACAGAGCCTTTTGGAAAAGAAAAACAGTACGGTCCTAAAATCAGGAACTACCTTGGGAGAATTGATTCGAAGACCGGAACTAAGTTATGATGAACTTAAAGAGATAGACGTTGCAAGACCGAAACTTCCCTGTGATGTAACAGAACAGGTAAATATTAATATAAAATACAATGGATATATTAAAAGACAGTTAAAGCAGGTAGAGCAGTTTAAAAAGATGGAATCAAAAAAGATTCCGGAAAATATCGACTACGGTGAGATCAGGAGTCTTCGTATTGAAGCAGTTCAGAAACTGAATCTGTACCGTCCGGAAAATATAGGGCAGGCCTCCAGAATATCAGGTGTCTCACCTGCAGATATCTCTGTTCTTCTGGTATATCTTCAGGGATATCATAAACAGTCATAAAATCAGAGGACGGAAGGAGAGATGTAATGCTGGAAAAAGACCTGACTTATTTAAAAAAGGGTGTTGAACAGTTAAATATAACACTGAGTGATCATCAGTATCATCAGTTCGCATTATATTACGATATACTGATAGAATGGAATAAAGTAATGAATCTGACTGGTATCACAGAGTGGGACGAAGTAGTGGTCAAGCACTTTATTGACAGTCTGGCGATTGTTAAAGCATGTGATATGAAACAGATAAAAAATGTGATTGATATCGGGACAGGGGCCGGATTTCCCGGAATTCCATTGAAAATAGCGTTTCCCGATGTTGAATGTGTGCTCCTTGACTCACTTGCAAAGAGGATTAAATTCCTGGATGAAGTGGTCCTGGCTTTGAACCTGTCAGGTATCCGAAATGTGCATGGCAGAGCAGAGGATTATGCAAAACAGAAAGATTACAGAGAATCATTCGGGCTTTGTGTATCGCGGGCGGTTGCAGGGCTTCATATACTTTCTGAGTATTGTCTCCCGTTTGTGGCAGAAGGAGGTTTTTTTATTCCATATAAATCAGGAAGAATTGATGAGGAAGTACAGGTGTCCGGGAGGGCAGTGAAAGTGCTTGGGGGCGAGATTACTTCCCGGATTAAATTTCAGCTTGCAGATACTGATATGGAACGATCGTTTGTAGTGATAAAGAAAATAAAACAAACACCCGGGAAGTATCCCCGCAAAGCAGGAATGCCTTCTAAGGAGCCGATATTATAAATTAAAAAAACATAAAGAATATAGCTGGCTCTACACTGGCACATTTATAATGCCTCTGTAGGGCCTATTGTCTTTGTTTTACAGGAAAATTGTAGCATGAATTCATAAAAAAAACACAATTTTTTCGGATGTTTAACACAATTAAAACGTAAAATGAATAGGAATATGTGGGGTTTTGAGCCCTGATCATTAAAAGGAGGGAAATTGATTTGATAGAAGTAAAAAATCTGGTGAAACGGTACGGTGACCATCTTGCGGTGGATAACCTTTCGTTCACAGTAGAAAAAGGCCAGATTTACGGATTTTTAGGTCCAAACGGTGCCGGAAAATCTACAACGATGAATATCATTACGGGATATATTGCTTCTACGGAGGGAGAAGTGATTATAAACGGACACAATATCCTGGATGAGCCCGGGGAGGCAAAAAAGAGTATTGGGTATCTTCCGGAACAGCCGCCTCTTTATTTTGATATGACAGTGATAGAGTATCTGAAGTTTGCTGCTGAACTTAAGAAGATATCAAAAGCAGACAGACAGCGGCTGATCGAAGAAGTCATGGAACTTGTGAAGATCACAGATATGCAGAGCCGTCTGATCAAGAATCTGTCCAAAGGATATAAGCAGCGGGTGGGCCTGGCACAGGCGATTCTCGGTTATCCTGAGATTATTATTCTGGATGAACCTACAGTGGGTCTGGATCCGAAACAAATCATTGAAATTCGTGATCTGATTAAAAGTCTGAGTGAGAAGCATACCGTGATTTTGAGTTCACACATTTTGTCAGAGGTAAGTGCAGTTTGTGATTATGTGATGATCATAGCACATGGTAAACTGGTAGCGAGTGATACTCCGGAAAATCTGAGTAAGCTTATGATAGGATCTAATGAATTAGAATTGACGATAAAAACAGACAGAGAAAATGTGTATGAAATACTTAATTCCATATCTGAAATAGAAGAAATGTCGGCTAATGAATCTCAGGAGGAGGGAGCAGTTGATATTTCTATTAAGACTGCTGAAGACACAGATATACGTGAAAAACTCTTTTATTTATTTGCTGAAAAGAAATGTCCGATTATAAGAATGGAATCCAGCAGACTGTCACTGGAAGATGTATTCCTCGAGTTGACGGAGGATAGCCAGGAGGAGACAGAAGAGGTCTGGGAACAGGAGGTGGAAGAAGATGCGGGCAATTTATAAAAAAGAGCTGAAAAGCTATCTTACTTCAATGATCGGTTATGTTTTTATGTTTTTTATACTGCTGATGACAGGTATTTACTTTACAGCATATAATCTGCAGGCGGCATATCCAATATTCGGTATTACGTTAAGTTCTATTACCTTTATATTTTTGATCGCAGTACCGATTCTTACAATGCGTGTTCTGGCGGAAGAGAGGAAGCAGAAGACGGATCAGATGCTTTTGACATCCCCGGTTTCTGTGAAGGATATTATTATTGGTAAATATCTTGCACTCGTGACTATTTATATGGTCCCTATGGTGATAATCTGTTGTTATCCAATCGTTATGAAAAGTTTTGGTACGGTTTCACTTCCAATGGCGTATACTTCTATTTTGGGCTTTGTTCTACTTGGATGTGGAAATATTGCAGTTGGTATGTTCCTGTCTTCTGTGACAGAAAGCCAGGTTATCGCAGCAGTGATGTCGTTTATCATATTATTTATCTGTTATATGACAGATGGAATTGCATCTTTCTTTTCAGATACGGCGATGACTTCCATGATTGCCTTTGTTGTTCTGGTATTAATACTGACAGCGATCATTTATATGATGATAAAAAATGTGTTTATCAGTACTGTCATTGGACTTATCGGTGAAATTATTGTTGTCGCATGTTATCTCGTTAAGTCTTCCATGTTTGAAGGTGCATTTCAAAACTTTTTAAATATTTTCAATATCAACAGCCACCTGAGTAATTTTGTTGACGGTATTTTGGATTTGACAGGAGTCGTTTATTTTCTGTCTGTTATTGGAATCTTTTTATTCCTGTCCATGCAGTCAATATTAAAGAGACGGTGGAGTTAGGAGGTTAATGATGAAGTTAAACATGAAGTTTAATAAAGAGAAAATATTTAAAAATGATGGAAAAAAGAAGTTAAAGAATGGTTCATACAGTGTGATACTCTCTTTGATAGTGATAGCTGCAGTTATTATCATTAATTTAATAGTATCAGAGATACCTTCTCAATATACACAAATTGATTTGAGTGCGGCAAAGTTATACACGGTGAGCGATGATACAAAAGAATACCTGAATACCCTGGATCAGGATGTGACGATTTATTATATCGCACAGAGCGGACAGGAAGATGATACAATCGATAAATTGCTGACGAGATATGACGATCTGTCAAAACATATTAAAGTTGAGAAAAAAGATCCAGTACTTCATCCAAAGTTTACCTCTCAGTATACGGATCAGGAACTCGCTGACAACAGTGTGATTGTGGTCTGCGGTGAAAAATCAAAGGTAATTGATAATGGGCAGATGTACGAGTCGGAAGTAAACTATCAGACTTACTCCTCGAGTATTACAGCTTTTGATGGGGAGGGTCAGGTGACAAGTGCGATAGAATATGTTACATCAGATGATCTCCCGGTACTTTATACACTGGAAGGACACGGTGAACTGGAATTATCCACAACGGTTACAGATGCGATTGCAAAACAGAATGTAGAAGTAAAGACATTGAATCTGATGACAGAAGAAAATGTCCCTGAAGACGCGGAGGGTATTATGATCGCGGCACCTGCGAGTGATTTGTCTGAAGAAGAGGCGGATAAAGTCATTGACTATCTGGAGAATGGCGGAAATGCAATTATATTTTCTGATTACAGCGAGACAGATATGCCAAATTTCCAGAAAGTACTTGAAAATTACGGTGTGAAAACAGTAGATGGTGTAGTTTTGGAAGGCAACAGTAAAAATTATGGCTACCAGATGCCCTATTATCTGCTTCCAAATGTTAATGAATCGGATGTGACGGAAGATGTGATAGACAGTGGAAAATATGTTATGGTGCCGATTGCTCAGGGAATTGAAAAACTGGATCAGGTCAGGGATACTCTGACTCTTACTCCGATTCTTACAACGTCCGATAAGGCATACAGTAAGACGGATATTCAGAATATGGAGAATTATGAAAAGGCAGATGGAGACATAGAAGGTCCTTTTGATGTTGGCATGTATATCACTGAGAGTATAGATGATGATAAGGAGACTAAAATTATCTACTATTCTTCTTCCAGTATCTTGAATGATAATGTCAATCAAATGGTATCAGGTGGAAATCTGGAGCTGGTTACTGAATCAATAGCTGCTGTTTGTAAGAGCGGAGATGAAACATCTGTTTCTATCCAAAGCAAAAGCCTGCAGACAGATTATCTGACACTGACGAATTATAATGCCAGCTTCTGGATGATCATGTCCATCATTATTTTGCCTGGATTGTGTCTCGTATGCGGACTGGTAATTTGGCTGAAGAGGAGAAAACAGTGATGAAAAAAAGAAAGGTCGTTAATTTGATCATTCTTCTGGCTGTTCTGGTTTTTTTGGCTGTCACCTATATTTTATTAAAAAACCACAATCAGGCGGAGGAAGAGGCTGAAGAAAGTGAAGAAACATCAGAGATTATGTCTGTGAATGTGGATAACATTAAAAGTATCGGTTTTAAGATTTCAGGGGAGGATGTCGTCTTTGTTAAAAATGAAGATGCCTGGGCATTGGAAAGTGATGACAGTTTTCCTGTAAAGGCAGATCAGATGACAGTTCTGACGGATGCGTTGACAGAGGTGACGGCAAACAGGACACTTGAAAACGTGGAAGATCTGAGTGAATATGGTCTGGATAAGCCCCAAAACGTAATACAGATTGTAACAAAGGATGACGGAAATATAAAAATAACAGTCGGCAATTCGAATGAATCGACGGGTAGCTGTTACGTATATCTCAATGATGATAAGAATACGGTTTATACGACGGACAGTGATCTGTCAACGGTATTTGCAGGTAGTCTGATGAATTATGCAGAGGGTGAAAATTATCCGACGATCGTGGGAAGTAATGTAGAAAAAGTTGAGCTTGATCAGGGACAGCACTCATTTGTTCTGCAGAATTCTGATACTGCTGATTCAGGGTGGTCCTATACGGATGCATCCGGTAATGTTTCAGATGCTGAGAGCTCTGCTGTAAGCTCACTTCAGTCAGCAATCGCAGGATTCACATATGCTAATTATTATGATTACAATTGTGAGAATCCTGCAGAGTATGGACTTGAGAAACCGTATGCGACATTGAAAGTCACATATACAGTGAGTGAAGAAACAGATGAATCCACAGAAGAGACAAAGACCGTTGAAAAGAGTATGGTCTTGTATATAGGTAATGAGGATGGTAATGGCAACCGTTATACATCCGTTGAAGGGTCCAGTGAAGTGCATGCGATCTCATCAGAATCACTTTCTCAGGTTTTGGATGGTGCAATCGAAAATGTGGAAAACCTGACAGTCAGCAATATATTTTTAAAAGATTTGGAAAGCCTGACAGTTAATTATGGTGGAAGTGCACACACATTTACGCTGGATACTGTGACATCGGAAGATGATGAAGAAGAGAGTAAGACAGTATATTATATGGATGGAGAAGAGATGGATACACTCGGATTCAGCACCTTCTATAATAATGTGGTTGCTGTCACTGCGCAGGAAATGGCCGAAGAGGGAACCCTGCCAAAAGGAGATGCAGAACTGTCATTTGATTTTATTAAGAAAGACGGATCAACAGTCAGCGTAAAATATTACCCATATGATTCAAATTTTTATCTGGCTCAGCGCCAGGATGATAAAAATTATCTCGTTAATAAAATGAAGGTAAGAAATCTTATCAGAGAATATCAGGAGTTGATTAGTTAAACAAAAATGACTGCCCCAATCAGTTTGTACTGATGGGCAGTCATTTTTTTTAAAACAAAATACCAAGATGTTCAAAAAGAATCTTTAAACCTAACAATATTAAAATAATCCCGCCTGCAAGCTCAGCTTTTGATTTATACTTTGTGCCAAATAAGCTGCCAACTTTAACTCCGATCATAGATATACAAAAGGTAATAATTCCTATAAATGAAACGGCAGCTGTAATATTGACTTGTAAAAAGGCAAAGGTTATTCCGACGGCCAAAGCATCTATGCTTGTCGCAATTGCTAATATCAGCATATCTTTAAATTCCAGTGAAGGATCAGCACATTCCTCATCCTTTGTCACCGCCTCTTTGATCATACTGATACCGATCAGGGATAATAAAACGAAAGCTATCCAATGATCAAATGCAGTTATGTAATCTTTAAATTGGATACCAAGAAAATAACCGAACAGAGGCATTAATGCCTGAAAACCTCCAAACCAGAGGCCCACCAGTATACAATTTTTCAATTTAACCTGACGTAAAGCCAGGCCCTTACAGACGGATACTGCAAATGCATCCATAGAAAGTCCAACTGCTAATGTAAATAGTGTCCAAATACTCATTTTTTTCTCCTTCTTTGCCTTCAATATAAAACGAGACACATAGACAATAACTTTTTGTAAGCTATTGTCTATGAGTCTCGTTATTTCATGTAATACCGGATTTTCATCAGTATGTCGATATTACCACGGGTGTTATGCCGCCAACTACTCCCTCATAGAGTTTTTCATCAGTAATAATGAATATACTAAAAAAACGACTTAATGTCAAGAGCCATAGGAAAAGAAAATACCAATTGTCTCCAAAACTTTTTCTGGGTTTTCCATATGTGGCATTTGACATGTTTTTGGAATCAACTCCGATTCAATAGAAGAGTTCAGGGAGGTATAAAGAGCAATAGTTTCCTGTATTCCTTCCTTTTTTTCTCCTGATAAGATGAATATGCTGTTATTAATTTCTTTTAACGCATGTGCAATATTGCAGTAGACATATCTTCCGGACATACTTGATTGCAGGTATTTCCCGTCTCCGTTTCCTTTGTGTGCGGCTTCATAATATGTGTCAACTGATAAGTGATCCGCATGAAAGGGATTAAACAAATATTGCTCCGTAAAAAGCAATTCAATATTGGTCTGCAGACTAGAATATGATACACTAGTGTTCCAAGTATTGGAATCTCAAGTAAAAAACTTAGCAACTTTAGATTGTTTGGTTGGAGACTGATTTAATACGGCAATCTTCGGGACTAATTAACATTAATTTTTCAAAAACATTGTCATCATTCAGACATGCCATAATGTGAATGACGCTGAGAGTCCAGTGGAGATAACGTTAGTTTTTTGACGTATCACATTCTTAACAAAATCGGTGATTAATTGAACATATAAAAAGTTGGTGTAAGTTATTTTTGGTTTATCAGAACGTCCACATCCTAATAAATCCAAAGTGTAAACGGTATAATGTTTTTCCAACGCAGCCACTAGTTTTTTCCATTCATAGTTGCTGCTGCTTGGGTGCAAATCATGTATCAAAAGAAGTGGTTTTCCTTCTCCTGATTTCGTATAATAAATATTACCGAAACGCCATTTATAGAAATTGTCTTCTTGGCAGGCAAAGGTTTTTTATAACTGC
>NZ_JAKNTI010000016.1:0-8631 GCF_022440585.1 Lawsonibacter sp. OA9 | reverse complement strand
TGACGACAACACCTGGAAGTTTCAGCATGGAAAGCCCGATATACGAGCAATACGCACCGATCAGATAGAACTCTCCATGAGCAAAGTTCGGTATCTTCATGACGCCATAAACCAGCGACAATCCCATACTGATCAGGATATACATGCCTCCCTTCAGAAAGGCGCTGATAAATAATTCAATCATTTTTATCCTCCTACTCTTTCTCATAAGGTAACAAATTTACAGCTTCAGATTTCTCTCTTGTATTTTTTTTAAGTACAATATTTTTTTGTAAAACAGTAGGCATATTCCAATCAATCCATTTGAAATATGCCTACTGTTTCTAAACGGCCTTCCCAAATTGAAAGTACATATATTTAATCACGAGAGAGAACCTTTTGCTTCTTATCACTGCTTCGGAGTAAACTCTCCGTCATACAGATATTTCTGCAGCTGCTCATCTGTCATATGATCAATATCCAGATAATCCAGAGTATATTTGCTTCCTGCAATCAGATCGCGCTTGATCATCACATTAGCCAGATAGATCATGCAGTCAACCGTCGGCGTCGGAACATTGTACTTCCTGCCCAGCTGCTGAATCAGATAGCATCCTACCGGAACATCTTCTGTGATGTAACGGTTCTCCAGGTCAAAAGGACCGTCACCGTAGAAGTTCTCATATTTCTCCTCGAACGGTACTGCAAAGTCCGGACCCATATACTCTTTCCCATACATGGTAGTACGAGAAAAGAAGTCCTCATAATTAACAGTACAAATGTCTACTTTCATGGCTTTGGCCAGTGCCTTTTCTTCCTCCCAGAAGACTGCCTGTACTTCTGCGATCGCAGGACACAGGGCAAATCCATACAGAGAGTAGTTCTTTTTGTCCTGTCCCAATACCGTATCAAAGTTCTGCATGACCGCAGCACCAAGAACAGTTCCCGGGACATGAATAACAGGATTAACGTTGGACAGGTTAATGTCCACAACAGTCGTACCTTTTACGAATCCATCACCGGTGCGGATCGCATCCAGTGCCGGTATGTACTGTGCAGACTCGATAAAAGCATCGGTATCTGCCTGAGGCAGGGCTGCACCGCGGATAGTCGTGATACGGTCTTCGATCTTACATTCATTCGTTACAACGCCGCCGCGTTTTACGATACGAACACCGTAAGGAGCCGTATACCAGGCACCGACGATCACCTTCCTGGTACAATTCAGTTCACGCATGATCTTTCTGCATATGAATGTACCGCAGTTATCCGGAAGAATATGGATCACCTGGCCATCTTCCAGGAGCGGGACTAACTGACGGAAAACTGATTCATGTGCCATTGCAACCGTAGCTACGATGATGATTCCGGCACCCCTAACCGCTTCCGCCATGTCGGTAGTCACCATGTCCACATGCCCTACGCCACGTCTCTCAAATCCATAATAGCTGAACTGGTTCCCTGTAAGTTTAATCCCCGTTCTCGTCAGGTTTTTCAGATTATGCTTAAAATTTTCCTGTTCCCAAAGTCTCACTGTTGATCCAGCCAGTGCACAGTCACCTGCCATTGTTTTTCCAACCGCACCACAGCCTAAAATCGCAATCGGCATGTCCTTTAAATAGCTCATATCTGCTGACACTTTCATTTCCTCCTTTTAGTCCCATTTTCATTGGGTCTTATTCATTGATTGTCATTCAATGTGTTGATTTAATTGTAACAGTAATCGCCCTTTGTGTAAATATAGTAAATACCATAATATTTTTGTAGATTTTTTGTGCAACTTGCCCGCTTTTTTTTGACAGTAAGTCAGGCGACATTATTGCTGTGTCAGCCTCATATAGGACTGATAACGCTCTTTCGCATCTGCTTCCGCCTTGGCATACAGGTCTTCTGCCTTCTCCGGGAAAGCGATCTTTAAGGATGCATACCGGTTCTCTCCCATCAGGAAATCACGGAAGTTGCCCTTCGGCTCTTTGGAATCCATCTGGAAAGGATTCCTGCCTTCTTTCTTCAGATCCGGGTTGTAGCGGTACAGATGCCAGTATCCTGCCTCCACGGCATTCTTCTCTTCTGTTATACTCATGCCCATGGCCGCCTTCATATGGTGCTCAATACACGGACAATAGCAGATCACAAGGGACGGTCCGTCGTATGCTTCCGCTTCACGGATCGCTTTCAGGGTCTGTGCCGGATCGGATCCCAGAGCCACCTGTGCCACATAAACGTAACCATAGCTCATGGCCATCATGCCCAGGTCTTTCTTCTTGGTCTCTTTTCCGCCCGCCGCGAATTTGGCAATGGCGCTGGCAGCCGTAGACTTCGATGCCTGTCCGCCTGTGTTGGAATATACCTCTGTATCCAGTACCAGCAGGTTGATATCACGGCCGCTGGCAAGTACATGGTCCAGACCTCCATAACCAATATCATAAGCCCAGCCGTCGCCGCCAAAGGCCCATACACTCTTCTTGGTGAGGAATTCCCTGTTATCACGGATGAAGACCGCTTCCTCGTTCTCCACACCTTCGATCGCTGCCAGAAGGGCGTCACTGACCTGGCGTGTCACCTCAGGATCTTTTCCTTTCTCCAGATAAGCCATACATGCCTCCTGGGCAATACCGTTTTCTTTCAGCCTCTCTACTTTGTCTGCCAGCTGTTTCTTGATGGTATCCTGTCCCAGCAGATATCCATATGCGTACTCTGCATTGTCTTCAAAGAGTGACATCGCCCAGCTGGGTCCGTATCCTCTCTTGTCTGTACAGTACGGTGATGCCGGGGTGGATCCGCCATACGCTGAAGAACATCCGGACGCATTTGTAATATACATTCTTTCACCGAACAGCTGCGTTACCAGCTTAATATACGGTGTCTCACCACATCCTGCACAGGCACCTGAAAATTCAAAGTATGGTTTTGCAAACTGTACATTTTTAATACTCTTATTGTTAATGGCATCTCTCTTTATCTCGACTTCATCCACACCATAATTCCAGTTGGCCGCCTCTTTTATCTGACTCTCCATGGGTTTCATCGACAGCGCTTTTTCCTTTGCCGGACATACATTTACACAGCTTCCGCATCCGGTACAGTCATAAGGGGATACCTGCATACGGTATTCATATTTCTCAAGACCTTTTCCTTTCGTCTGTACGGTTTCAAATCCAGCAGGAGCCGCTTCCTTTTCTTCCGCAGTAACCAGAACCGGACGGATGGCTGCGTGAGGGCAGACCAATGCACACTGGTTGCACTGAATACACTTTGTGGCATCCCATTCGGGAACGTCCACTGCCGCACCGCGTTTTTCATACTTCGTCGTACCTGACGGCCAGGTTCCATCCTCAAGTCCGTACTTGGTCATCTGGCTGACCTTCAACACGTCACCCTGCTGGCGGTTCATCACGTCAACAACTTCCGTGATGAATTCCGGCACATCGCGCTTTGCCGACACATCCTCTGCCATCGCCCAGCTTTCCGGAATCTGAATCTCATTGAGCTCATTGATTCCATAGTCAATGGCATTGTTGTTCATATCAACAATCTCCTGGCCTTTTTTCTTAAAGTAGGACTTGTAGTTGGCATTTTTCATCTCCTGAATCGCCTGCTCCAGAGGAATAACCTCTGCCAGTTTGAAGAAGGACGCCTGCAGAATGGTATTGGTACGGTTCCTAAGACCGATCTCCCTGGCGATTCGGATGGCATCTATGGTATACAGTCTGGCATGCTTCGCCGCAAGTGCACGTTTCATAGATGCAGGCAGGTGTCTCTCCAGTTCTTCCTGATCCCAGCTGCAGTTTAAAAGGAAGATACCACCGTCTTTCAGATTTGCAGCCATATCGTATTTGTTCACATAGGACGGATTGGAACACTGTACAAAATCCGCTGCCTGAATCAGATAAGGAGCACGGATGGGATTTTTGCCAAATCTCAGATGCGACTGGGTCAATCCTCCGGATTTCTTGGAGTCATATACAAAATATGCCTGACAGTACAGGTCCGTGGCATTTCCTATGATCTTAATGGAGTTCTTATTCGCTCCCACAGTACCGTCAGAACCTAAGCCCCAGAACTCCGCATTGGTCACACCTTCCGGTGTCGTATTGATCTCTTCGCTCACGGGCAGTGAGGTAAAGGTAACATCATCCTCGATGCCGATGGTAAAGTTATCCTTTGGATATTCTGCTTTCAGGTTCTCAAATACGCTTACCAGCTGTGCCGGTGTGGTATCCTTGGAGCTCAGACCATAACGGCCGCCTACGATTTCCACGTCATCAGTCTTTCCTTTACAGGCAGCACAGATATCCTGATATAATGGTTCTCCCATGGCACCCGGTTCTTTGGTGCGGTCCAGCACTGCGATCTTCTTCGCCGTCTCCGGAACTGCTTTCAGGAAATATTCTGCCGGGAAGGGGCGGTACAGATGCACGTTCAGCATTCCAACTTTTTCACCCTTTGCCACCAGATAGTCGATGGTTTCTTTCGCCGTCTCCGCCGCAGAGCCCATGAGAACGATCACCCGCTCTGCATCCGGTGCTCCGTAATAATTCACCAGATGATAGTCCCGGCCGGTCAGCTTATTGATCTCTTCCATGTAAAGTTCTACGGAATCGAGGATTTTGTCGTATTTTACATTCAAAGCTTCGCGGCACTGGAAAAAGATATCAGGGTTCACCGTGGTCCCTCTTGTTGCCGGATGTTCCGGATTCAGTGAATTCGCACGAAATGCGCGTACTGCATCCATATCCAGCAGCGGTCTGAGATCTTCATAGTCGAGTGCATCGATCTTCTGTATCTCGTGTGATGTACGGAATCCATCAAAGAAGTGCAGAATTGGCATTCTGCCGTGTATCGCTGCCAGATGTGCCACCGCACCCAGATCCATAACTTCCTGCGGTGAAGAGGATGCAAGCATGCCAAAGCCAGTACTTCTGACCCCCATGACGTCAGAGTGATCCCCGAATATGGAAAGCGCATGCGCGGAAAGGGTTCTGGCTGACACATGGAAGACTCCCGGAAGCATCTCACCTGCAATCTTATACATATTCGGAATCATCAGAAGCAATCCCTGTGAAGCTGTATATGTGGTGGTCAGCGCACCGGCCTGCAGTGCCCCGTGAACAGTACCCGCGGCTCCGCCTTCCGACTGCATCTCCACTACTTCCACAGGCTGACCAAATAAATTCTTTTTGCCGTTTGCCGCCCACTCATCTACATGTTCTGCCATGGGAGATGAAGGGGTGATCGGGAAAATCCCGGCAACCTCCGTAAACGCATATGAGATATATGCAGCTGCTTCGTTTCCATCCATGATTGCCTTTTTACTGGACATTTTTAATTACCTCCTTAATTCTTTTGTCGTTTTACATTACATGCTCCGCACAATAATTGCATGCTATTTATATAATTGCATGCAATTATTATAGTTACATTCAATATAGAATTTTCCATGCAAAAAGTCAATGAACAATACAGAAGAATTTTCCTCGTTTTTTTTGTGTAAATTGTTCTAAAAAATCATTTGCAATATGCAATTTCTTAGGGTATAATAACTATAATTGGAGAAAAATAGCAGGTTTTTCCATATTTAAAGAACATAAAAAGGAGCATGATCCATGCGTTCTCAAAGTAGCATTGCTTATGAAACACTCAAAGAACAAATCTTTCATATGGAGTTACTGCCGGGCGAAAAAATATCCGAACTGCAGATCTCTTCACAGCTGAACATCAGCCGTACACCTGTACACGACGCGATCAGACGTCTGGCATCGGAAGAGCTGGTTACCATCAAATCCAATCGCAGCGCCATCGTCGCGGAGTTTACGGATAAGGAGATTCGGGACATCGGTTCCATACGCCTTGTACAGGACATCCTTTCTGCTGAACTGGCATCCTATTATGGCAGCGCAGCAAATTTTGAAGAACTGAAGAATTTGGCTGCAGCATGTGAAGAAGCTGCTGAACAGGGAAATATCTACGAACGGATCCGCGCAGACGGGGATTTTCATCTGAAGATTGCCGAAATTTCCGGAAATACCAGTCTATATCAACATCAGAAGGCTATTTATCAACAGATTCATCTGATTCAAATCTCCAAATATACCAGTATCGAAGACAGTTTGCAGCAGATTCATCATCATCTGCCTATCATCGAAGCCATCTGCAACAGTGAACTATCCAAACTGCGAAAGCTGGTTTGTATGCACATTCAAGACTTTTATCAGATCGACCCATACCTTTTAAAGTGCTACGGAACAGATGAATAATCAGAAATTCTTAGGATCGAGGGTCATATATGCAAAATAAAAATCCAATCAGATTAACCAGACGCCAGCAGCAGGCACTGGCAACCAAAGACAGGATTTTCCAGGCTGCCATGGAGGTTATCAATGAAAAGGGCTTCAGCAATACTACCATCGAGGATATTACCTCCCGGGCCGGCGTGGCCAGCGGCAGTTTTTATACGTATTTCAAGTCAAAGGAGACCATCGTACTGGATACCATCCAGCGTTCAGATGCGATCTATGAATGGGCTTATCAGCAGACAGTGCAGGAAACATTCCTGCCTACAATCATACATTTCATCCGCCTCTCCTATGCGGAGTATGAAAAGCGCGGCAAGGGTATCATCAAAGCGATTATCTCCAACTATTTTTCTTTCCCGGAGTATGATTTTTACCGGCAGAACCGCTCGCTGTTCCGATGCCTGCTGCGCATAGTAGAAAAGGGCATTGCCAGAGGAGAAGTCAGCAATAGCCGGACTGCCATCGAATGTGTATCCCAGCTGCTCTCCGCCATGGCGGGCGTGGAAGTCATCTGGTGTTTTGACACAGGCGGACAGAGTCTGGCCGACATGATGGTCGAGACGATCCGCACCATGGCTCTCGGTATGATGGTAAAATAATGCCGGAATCCGAATATATCTTCGAGCCAATTGACTGTTGCATGAAGAAAAGAAATCATGTATACTCTTTGAGAACTTATCTGTATAGTTCATCAAAAAATGGAGATAGAAATTGAGAAGGATGAAATGAGCAATATGACCAAGAGAAAACAGATGGCTTTGAAAACCCGGGAAAAGATCTATGAATCCGCACTAAAGGTCATCAATGAAAAAGGGTACAACAACGTCAATATCGAAGATATTACCACCGAGGCAAACGTAGCAAAGGGAAGTTTTTATACATATTTTGATTCGAAAGCAGATATTATTTTTTATAATATCCAAATGGCAGATGAACAGTATGAACGAATATATCAACAGGTGGAAGATGAATGTTTTTCGGATATGCTGATGGATTTTATCCGTATAGCCTACACGAAACACGAGGACCACGGAAAGGGAATCATAAAGGCAATGATCTCCAATTTTTTTTCTTTCCCTGAATATAATTTTATCAGCAGAGACCGGACTCTGCTTCGGGTACTGAAAAAAATAGTCGAGAAAGGCAAGCTGGAAAATCAGCTGCGCGATGACATACCCAGTGATCACTATGTAGAGGAATTAATCGTCGCCCTGCTTGGGGCTGAGACATTGTGGTGTTTTGATGAAACCGGCAGGAGCCTGGTAGATATCGTAGACAATGCAGTGCGTCTGACCATGAAAGGGATATCAAAAGTCTGAACAAACAGGGCAGGGCCCGGCAGATAATACAAATCTGCCGGGTCCTGTATTATATTCGGTTCGTTTTTCACTCCCCAAGCCTTATCAGCATCTGTCCTGCTTTTACCTGTTCCCCTTCCGATACATAGATTCGCTCTGCCTGCCCGGAAGCTGAAGCCAGGATATTGCTTTCCATCTTCATGGCCTCAATCAGCGCCACGGGCTGGCCTTCGGTCACACTTTCTCCTTCTTTCACAAACACTTTTACGATGTTCCCCGGGATGTGTGCTCCGACCTCTCTGGGATTTTCCGGGTCTGCATACAGCAGCGCATTATGGGCATTTTCCGCCACATCCAGATCCTTGATCCGGATACTGCGGCGATTTCCATTCACTTCGAACACAGCATCCCGGTAACCTTCGGCATCCGCAGGTCTTACCTCGCAAAGCTTTACCATGAGGAAACTTCCCTCACTCAGTTTTACTTCACAGGTCTCCCCTTCCTCCAGTCCATGAAAAAAGATATCTGAACCCATATACCGGAAATTGCCTTCCTGGCGCTGGCCCTTTACATAATCCTCAAATACTTTCGATAGAGCGCATAGCTGATCACTTCCCTGTCCGTGCCATAAAGTCCCAGTTCCGACTTCAGATACCCGCGGATACCATCCAGATCCTCGGCGGCAGCAGCTCTCCCGGCCGACCGTAATCGGCGTTTTTCCTTTCAGTACTACCTTCTGGAGCTCTTTCGGAAAGCCTCCCTCAGGCTGTCCCATCATGCCTTCAAAATATGATGTCGTGGAATCAGGGAAATCCATACCTGCCCCTTTTTCACATATATTTTCCGGTGTAAGATCGTTCTGCACCATAAAGATTGCCAGATCTCCAACCGCTTTGGAAGTAGGTGTTACCTTTACGATATCTCCCAGCATCTCATTGACCTGCTGATACATTTCCTTTACTTCTTCAAAACGGTGACCCAGCCCAAAACTCTCCACCTGAGGTTTCAGATTGGAATATTGCCCGCCGGGAATCTCGTACTTATAGATTTCCGCGGTA
>NZ_JAKNTI010000003.1:0-7088 GCF_022440585.1 Lawsonibacter sp. OA9 | reverse complement strand
TCACAGTCATGCTCCAGAAGTTCTGTATTTACCCGCGCCGCATCCCAGCCGGCGGCAAAGCCCTTCCCCAGTATCTGGAGACGCAGAGGCATCTGAACCGGTTGTTTTTCTTCAGCTGCAGTCTCCAGCAGTTCAGGAAGCTCCACGAAGTTCATGCTGAGATTCTGTATCATATTTTCAAATAAACATGCTTTTTTCTTATCTCCCATCTCATTTCTCCTCGTCTGTCACAATTCCTCTGCGGGAATACATCTGAGAACCTCTCTCAGTCCGTATGCCACGCCGTCCTCATTGTGGTGTTTCGTCAGATAATGCGCCGCCGCGCGGCAGTTGTCGGAGGCATTCGCCACGGCGACCCCGTACCCTGCAAACTTCAGCATATCCACATCATTGTCCCCATCCCCAAAGGCCGCCACATGATCCGGTGATATCCCGAGTCTTTCTGTCACAAAGCGCAGTCCGGTATGTTTGCCTGCATCCCTGTGTGATATCTCGATCAGCTGCTGCACGGAGGATGTGATATAAACTTCCGAATCTGCCCCGGCGATCCGTTCCCAGATGCGCTGTTTCATCTGCGCATCCCGAACGACGATATCCATGCTGTCCAGTTCATCCATATGTGCCTTGATAAACTGTACGATATCCGGTTCGAGACGCCTTGTATTCTTCACATACTCGACAGCCTGCAAAGAGGTCCCGTATTTTACCGGATTCTCTATGAGATCCCGGTCAGCATACGCCGCGCCATCGACAAACGCCTCATACGTCACCGGCTCATCCGCGGACATTTTCAGTATGGTATCCACGGACGCGCTCCGAATCTTATACTGTTTCAGACAGGTATGATCTGAAATCCGATAGATCGCTGCCCCATTTGAAGTCACCGCGTACTCGATTCCTGCAATCCCTGTCACTTCTGTTGGAAGCGTGGAGTAAGCCCTGCCGCTTGCGATCACAATATGTATGCCTGCCTTAATAGCCTGTTCGATCGCCCTCAGGTTTCCCGGACTCAGTTTTCCCTGTACATTCAATGTCGTGCGGTCCAGATCAAGCGCCACACATTCTATTTTTATCCCCATATCGACCTCTTTTTGTATGTGCAATTCAAGTATGTTCCAGTTCCTATCATATCAAATTTTTTTTCAAAATTCCAGCATCTCCAGGTAACTGTCCAACCGTGCTTAACATATCCCGATAACAGTTTTTCCATTGCGCCGGGATTATGCTTTGCATGATACGCATCAAACGCATTGTAATACGAAATCCTGTCTGTAAACCACTCCCCTCCTTCCCTTGACCTTCCGCCCTCACCTGCTATACAATAACGTTAGCGTTATCCGACATAGAAAAGGAGCGATACCCATGGAAAGACTTATTGACCTGCACGTGCATTCTGACTGTTCGGACGGAACCTTGAGCCCGGAGGAGCTTATCGTCCATGCGCATGAACATCAGTTGTGCGCAATCGCACTGACAGACCACGACACGATCGCCGGGATTGAACGGGCGAAAAAAAAAGCTGAGGAATACGGCATCGAGCTGATACCGGGAATTGAATTTTCAACGAATTATAAGGGGAAGGATGTGCACATCCTGGGACTTGGTATTGATACAGCGAATGATCACTTCGTGGAATCACTTCAGCAGTTCCTCGATTCCCGTGATCTGAGAAATGAAAAAATGATACAGGCATTGAATAATCACGGCGTATCCATCAGTCATGAGCAGATGGCGGAAGAATATCCGGATTCGGTATGGACCCGGGCACATTTTGCAAGATTTCTGTCAGAACATGGCTATGTCAGAGATATACCAGACGCTTTTGCCCGTTATATCGGGGACGACTGCCCGTGCTTTATTCCGCGTGAAAAGGTGACGCCGTTTCAGGCCATACAGCTGGTTCACGAAGGCGGCGGCTTCGCTGTACTGGCGCATCCGCTGCTTTATCATATGAATGATGCAGACCTTTACTTACTCGTAAAAGAGCTGAAAAAATCCGGGCTGGACGCCATGGAAGCCATCTACTCTGCCAACCGCTGGATGGATGAGAGTAACATGAAACGCCTGGCGAGAAAATACAGTCTGAAGATCACCGGCGGTTCTGACTATCACGGCGCGGGCAAGCCCGGAATCGAAATCGGAGTTGGCCGTGGAAATCTTTCGATTCCCTATGAAATATGGGCAAATCTGCAAAAAACTTAAATGCCTGCGGCACTACCGGCCGCGGTTATCCGCAGTTTCCTTACGGATTTCTCCCATTCCGGCATTTATCGTGCCATTCTGGTAGATACAATTGTCTGACGGCGCAACATAACCGGCCGCAGCTTTCGTACCTGCCAGATTTTTCAATACCTGTTTTTCAACTTCTGCAATCAGATTCATAGTATTTACCTGTCCCTTTCTGTGTGATAGACTTCATTGTAACATTCCCCTTCAATCAAAAAAGAGCCTGCATTCCAGGCTCTTTTTTCGGCCATCAGATTTGCTACACATAATGTAACTCAACTCCGATGGTTTGTCAATATCCTTATATTATGTTCTTTTTATAATAATCTTACGTTTTATTCTTCCGCGGGTTCCGCGGGAATGAATACTCTCTGATCACCATGCGTCCGTGGCTTCTTTGCATTTGCTGTCGCCTCCTGGCAGAAACTTCTCTGTGAATCGATCAGTACCTTGCCGCGCTTGTCAATTTTCTCATAGCTTCCGTCCGGCTGCAGAACGTGTGCCTTCACATTATCTTTCAGCTGAAGGTCCAGAATATGCTTTACTTCCTCCTTCAGCTTCGGATCTTCAACCGGAAAACTGATTTCTACGCGCTTATCCAGGTTTCGCGGCATCCAGTCAGCACTGCCCATATAGATCTCTTCCTGACCATTGCTGTAAAAATAAAAGATTCTGGCGTGTTCCAGGAAATTCCCGACGATCGAATGTACGGATATATTTTCACTGACCCCAGGTATTCCAACCTTCAGACTGCAAATTCCCCGCACAATCAGATCAATTTTTACACCTGCGGCAGAAGCGGCATACAGTGCAGCAATGATATCTCGGTCACACAGAGAATTCACCTTGGCAATAATATGTGCTGTCTGCCCTTTTCTGGCATGTTCCGCTTCCATCTCGATCAAGTGAAGGAAACGGTTCCGCATCCAGAGCGGTGCCACCACCAGCTTATTCCAGCTGCCCGGTTCTGAATAACCGGACAGCATATTGAACACCGCTGTTGCATCCTCGCCTATCCTCGCATTACATGTCAAAAGCCCGCAGTCTGTATAAAGTTTCGCGGTAGAGTCATTATAATTTCCGGTCCCCAGATGAACATATCTGCGGATTCCACTCTCCTCCCGCCTTACCACCAGCGTGATCTTGCTGTGTGTTTTGAGTCCCAGCAGTCCATAGATGACGTGGCATCCTGCCTTTTCCAGCATCTTCGCCCACACTATATTGTTCTCCTCGTCAAACCGGGCTTTCAGCTCAACCAGTACAGTAACCTGTTTTCCGTTCTCTGCCGCCTGTGCAAGCGCTGCGATGATCGGTGAGTTACCGCTGACACGGTACAGCGTCTGCTTGATCGCCAGGACCTCCGGGTCTCTCGCCGCCTGTCTGACAAAATCGACGACCGGTTCGAAGCTCATATACGGGTGATGCAGCAGAATATCACCCTTTCTGATATTCGTAAAAATATCTTTCTCATTTTGAAGTGCCGGAACTGCGGCTGGCACATACGGTGGTGTTTTGAAATCATCGTATCCCTTCATCCCGTACATCTTCATCAGGAATGTAAGGTCAAGCGGTCCGTTGATATGAAATACATCTTCCTCCCTGATGTCAAACTCTTTTTCCAGAATCGCAAGAAGTCTCTTGTCAATCCCGTCCTGTACCTCAAGACGGATCACTTCTCCCCACTGCCTTTTTTTCAGCTGTTTCTGTATCTCCTTTAAGAGATCCGCAGCCTCGTCCTCATCGATCGTCAGATCTGCATTCCGCATGATCCGGTATGGATAAGAACAGACGACATCATAGCTGAGAAACAGTTTTCCGATATTCCGCTCGATGACTTCCTCCAGCAGGATGATACAGCGTTCTCCATTCTTGCCATCAGGAAGTGCGATGATCCTCGGCAGTACCGACGGCACCTGAACTGTTGCAAATTCCAGCGCCTCTTTATTTTTCTTCGTATCTTTTTTTCTGATCAATGCCCCGATGTTTAATGTCTTATTTCTCACCAGCGGAAACGGACGCGAAGAATCCATCGCCATCGGTGTCAGTACGGGATAGACATTTTCCTCGAAATACGTATCCACATACGCAGCCTGTACCTTACTCAGCTGTTCATGAGAGCTGACCACATTGACTCCAATGTTGCCAAGCGCCGGGATGAGTGACCGGTTGTACGTATTATACTGCGCCTGAACAAGCTCGTGCGTCCTGGGGCTTAGTTCCTTCAGCTGTTCTTTCGGTGAAAGACCGGCGATATCCGGCTTCGTATATTCCGCATGCACCATATCTTTCAGGGAAGCCACACGGATCATAAAGAATTCATCCAGATTAGAAGCTGTAATGCTCAGGAACTTCAGACGTTCAAAAAGCGGAATATTTCTGTCTTTTGCCTCACTCAGAACACGTTCATTGAACCCGATCCAGCTAAGTTCGCGGTTTCTGTAATACTCCGGTTTATTCCATTGCGAATAGTCCATCATCACCCCTCCTATATTGTCTTCCTGACCTTAATCACTGGCCGTATGCTGTAAACCTCTTCAAAAAAGTCCAGTTTATCCTGCACCAGTCCCCGTTCCAGTGTAAAATCCTTTTTCGTGTCTATCGTAAGAATCAGTTCATTTTCTTTAATGGATGCCTTCATGGTATCGATCTTCTGCATGTGGCTCCTGTCCAGCGCATTGACCAGACGTAAGATAGCGGTCAGCTTCGCGACCCGGATATAGTCTGTTTCTCCCAGATCTGCGATCCTGTTCATCGCTGCATAATCATCAAACGGCAGCGTATTGTACCTGACTGCCAGTGCGATCATCTGCCGCTCACGGTGGGACAGCCCGATGATCTCGGTGGACATAATAATATTGAACGAACATTCCGCCACATTGCTCAGACTGATATATTTTCCGCAGTCATGAATCTGGACTGCCACTTCCAGAAGCAGCTGTTCCCGCTCCGTCAGCCCGTGTATGCGTTTCATTGCATTGCATACTGTTCGGGCCAGTCTTGACATCAGCTGCGTGTGATTCTTGCTGACCGCATACCTTCTGCCGATATTTCTGGCTGCCATAACGATGTCATTGTCAAAATTATGATCCGGTTTAATGATTTTTGACTTCTCCGCATAATCATACGCAACACCGTCCGCCAGACGGATTCCCGGAATCCAGATACTCTGGGCACCCATCTCCTGGATCAGCCGTTTGTTGATGATGGCCGTCGGAATCATCAATGATGCATATTCCAGCGGAATCCCCAGTCTGACGGCAAGTTCAATGGGAGAACGTCCGATGATCGTCCGGTACCACTCCATATATTCTTCCTGTGTCAGCACCTTGGAATCCAGCCTTTCACGGTTATACAGGATGGAGTCTGTAAAGTTATTTCCGATCAGTATGACATTACTGATCTTTCTGTCCTTCAGATGCAGCTTCATGAAACTGGCGATTTCATTTCGTATCAGCTCCTCAACCAGCATCTCATAGTGCGTCGTCTCATTCTCCACAACAGCAAGACGTTCTCTCACGCGCAGGCTTCCAAGCTTTACGTTTTGTGTCGTGATCAGATTATCTTTATCGAACAGCGAGATCTGAATGCTTCCGCCGCTGACGTCCACGATCGCGGTTCCCTTCTCAATGATTTTCTGGAAAGCATCTCCTCTGGACGCAATTCCCTTATAGCCCAGAAAACGCTGCTCCGAGTTACTCAGGATGTTGATCCGGATTCCTGTTCTTTGAAAAATAGTTTCCAGCACGATCATGGAATTCTTGGCCTCCCGGATGGCACTCGTCGCAACGGCCCTATAATCCCCGATCCGATAACCAGCCATGATTTGTGTCATATCCTTAATGATCGCGCACAATTCATCGACCAGCCCGGCTGACACCCTGCCCTCTGCGTACGTCTCTTTTCCGAGCTCAATGCGGTGCGTTACATGATCGATGGATTTGATGCCCCCTTTGCGGGAGAGCTCAAATACATTAAGGTTCACACTGTAAGATCCCACTTCAATTGTTGCAAACATGGTGACCTGCATATACTTTCCTCCGTTTGGTGCTTTTTTTGACGACTGCTATTGCTGTCCCAGCAGATAATCAATAAACTGCTGGGCAGTTCTCCCCGACAGTCCCCCGTGGCTGAGTTCCCATTTGTTGGCTTCCAGCAACAGCTTTTCCTCCGGCATATTCACGTGATACCGATCTGCCAGAGTCTTCACGATATTCTGGAATTCCTTCTTATCCGGTGCACAGAAAAAGATGGATACGCCGAATCTCGATACCAGCGACAGCTTTTCCTGTACCGTATCAGAAGAATGCAGATCGTCCCGCCGCTCTTCCTTGTCACTGAATTTTTCCCGGACAAGGTGCCGCCTGTTTGACGTCGCATAGATCAGGATATTGTCCGGTTTCTTTTCCAGACCGCCCTCAATCACCGCCTTCAGATATTTATACTCAATTTCAAAATCCTCAAAAGATAGATCATCCATGTAAATGATAAACTTATAATTTCTGTTTTTGATCTGTGCAATCACCGCATTCAGATCCTGGAACTGATGCTTATATACCTCGATGATTCTCAGTCCCCGATCATAGTACTGGTTCAGGATACCTTTGATGCTCGACGATTTTCCAGTCCCCGCATCCCCGAAAAGCAGGCAGTTGTTGGCTTTCTTTCCGCTGACAAAAGCCTCCGTATTGTCAATCAGTTTCTTTTTCGCAATCTCATATCCGACGAGATCAGTCAACTGTACATGTGCGATGTTCGTGATCGGCAGAATTTCCACATCCTCTTTCGTGTGGTCGATTCGAAAAGCCTTGTGAAGACCCAGTTTTCCGACCCCAAAGTCTTTATAAAAGCTGACCATGTCATCC
>NZ_JAKNTI010000008.1:0-7943 GCF_022440585.1 Lawsonibacter sp. OA9 | reverse complement strand
TTGAAATCATGTTTTTCCTCCTTGATTTTAATAAACGCCTCAGATTAAGCAATGGTTGGAGATTCCGATTCCTGAATCCGGGCTGATTTCATACTCATCCAGTATAGCATACCGCGGTGTGGATGTAAATACTTTTTTTGCCACGGCAAGGCGTCAGAGCAGAGTAACGACACAATCCACATTATCATAGTAAATATCGGATATCTTAATACCCGTCTCGCTGCTGCTCGCATGTACAACCTGTCCATCCCCGGCATACATCACAACGTGATAGATCTCCCCATCCCGTGCATAAAAGATCAGATCACCCGGCCGGGCCTGTGACAGATCAATCCTTGTCCCCACAAGTGCCTGTTCTTTGGAAACTCTCGGCAGCGATATCCCGAACTGCGCATATACACTCTGGACAAATCCCGAACAGTCTGCTCCATTTGTCAGTGATGTTCCTCCCCATACATAGGGATTACCGACAAACTGTTCCGCAAAGTTCACAATCTCCTGTCTCAGCTGGTCAGCCTCCAGATTTCCTCCGTACGCCGTAGCTGCCAGAGTCTCCTGAAATGCTTTCTCCTGCTCCATGGCATATTCATCTGTATCCTGAACTGTCGATACAGCTACAGGCATATTTTCCTCGCCCATCTCATGGACCAGGCTCCAGGCTGTATCTTCTGTATACAGATACTCCATACTGACATATCCGGTTACCTCGCCGGAAGACACAAAAGCCCATCCGTTTTCAACCGACTGAATATAGCAGACTGCCTGATCCGGCAGCATTCCTATGATATCAAATTCTATTCCTTTATCTGACCGTACATTCAAATGGGTGTTTACATGAACCACTCCATAGTTTTTTTCATTCGTATTAGACACCTTTGCAGTCTCCGGCTGTGCATAAGCCGTTTTTGCAAACAAAGGATCAGAAACTGCCGCCGCGCAGACAATTAAGACTGCCGCACTCAGCATCCATGCCTTTTTGTGCATAATACCTCCTATGAAATTGGTAACTATTCAGGACGGCTTACAGCTATACTCCCGCCGTCCGGAATTGTTACATTTTTATTACAGCTGTACATGAAAAGTATACCACATTTTCATCATACTACAACGGAATTCGTTCGACAAAATCTTCCAGTCTCCCCTTTAAATTGGAACCTGCACCACACGTTTGTCCTCTTCCGGCTCTTCATCCAGGATTGAAAACGCGATATTTGTCGCATGGTCAGCCACTCGTTCCAGACCGGATACCACATCGGAGAAGATCATTCCGGCTTCCGGCGTACATGCATTTCTTGTCAGCCGCTCAACATGACTCTGCTGAAGGTCACGTTCTTTTACATCGATCCGGTTTTCCAGATCCAGAATCTCCTGCAGATGTTCCTGGCTGTTATTTGAGAACATATCCAGTGCATATGTCATGATCTGCATAACCAGATCAAGCATCTCTGAGAGTTCCCGTTTACTTTCGCTGCTGAACGTTACCTGGTCGTCCCTGACCATAAGAGCCGCCTCAGCAATATTTTCCGCATGGTCGCCGATACGCTCAATATCGTTCGCCACATGGAACAGTCCTCCGATACTCCTGGCATCGTCAATCGGCAGCGTCATCTGATTGATATTTACCAGATAGTTTGTAATTGCATTATTGAGATAGTCAATATTTTTTTCCACCCGGTACACCGTCTGTATCTCTTTTTCATCCAGTGTTATCAGCGCATTCATGGAACGGACAAGGTTCGTCATCGCCATATTCCCCATATGCTCCAGTTCTCTCGTCGCCTCCAGCACCGCCGTTGTGGGTGAGAACATGGATTTGTCTCCAATATAGAGAAGTTCGAAATCTTCTCCCTCCTCGTCTTTTCCCCTGACCACAACATGTGTCAGTTTGATGATCCAGGGCATGATCGGGAATATAATCACCACCCAGGCAATCTTCATAATCGTATTGGCATTTGCGATCGCACGGCTGATATTTCCGCCTGAAATATGTAATACCCAATCCACAACCGGATTCAGTGCAAACAGGAACACAACACAGAAAATCAACATTCCCGTCAGGTTATAGAACAGATGGATAAGAGCTGTTCTCCTGGCGTCCTTACGTCCCCCGAGACTTGCAAGCAGCGCTGAGGTTGTACAGCCTATATTGCTTCCCATCATAAGATACAGGCAGATTGGCAGTTCCAGAAGTCCTCCCTGCGCCAGCAGCATCAGGATACCTACAGTCGCCGAATTGCTCTGCAGTACAGCTGTCACGAGATACCCGACAAGTATCGCCAGATATGGATTCGACAGGGAGCCAAGCGTATTGACAATGACCGGCGCATCCTTAATGATTGCGAGTGCCGCTGACATTGTCGACAAACCCATGAACAGCATACCGAACCCAAGAAACACTTCACCAAACTTATTGACAATCGGTTTCTTTATAAACATCAGCATGACAACGCCCAGAATAACAAACAGCGGCGCTATATCTGACAGATTGAAAGCAATCAGCTGACCCGTCATAGTCGTACCGATACTTGCTCCCATGATCACTCCTGAAGCCTGGGCCAGATTCATCAGCCCTGAATTGACAAAACTTACCACCATAACTGTCGTCGCATTCGATGACTGTATGATCGCAGTGAATATGATACCTACTATCACACCAATAAAACGGTTTTTCGTAAATACTTCCAGTATTTTGCGCAGTTTGGAGCCGGCAGCCTTTTCCAGGCCTTCACTCATCATTTTCATACCGTACAGAAAAAAACCTAATCCACCGGCTAGCATTAATACTTCTTTCATACCGTACTTCTCCTTAATTTCCCCTCATGGTAAAACTATAAAGGAAACTCAGATGTTTGTCCATAAGTATCCCTGAAAAACTGCAGACACTGCATCTCGTCCCTGCGGATCTGATGCTGCAGTTCCGTAAGGGAGGAGAACTTGAACTCCGGCCTCAGAAAATGATGAAGTCTGACACAGGCCTGTTTTCCATATAACTGTTCATCACAGTCAAAAAGATACGTTTCCACACCCGGAAACCTGTCCCCAACCGTTGGTTTCATACCGATATTGCTGATTCCAAAGTAATGGATCCCTTCAATCTCTGTCACAGATGCATAGACTCCAAAAGGCGGGAGCAGTTTCTGAGCACACGGCCTCTGATTGATCGTTGGAACACCAATCGTATGTCCAAGGTGATTGCCGTGCAGGATTTCTCCCTCAATAAAAAACGGATACCCCAGCAGATCATTTGCCTTCTCTATATTTCCGGCTAAAATCTCTTCGCGGATATAAGTGCTGCTGATTTCTTTCGCACCGTCCATTTCTTTTTCTATGATATCCACCGAATAGCCATACTGTCTGCCCATCTCGGCCAGAAGCTCCGGAGTTCCCTGGCGCTTATAGCCAAAATGAAAATCCGGTCCGACAGCAATGTATGCTGCTTTCATCTGATTTACAAGGATCTCACGTACGAAATCCTGTGCATCCATATGCATGATCTCAGGTACAAACGGACACTCGATCAGGCATTCCACACCTTCCAGCTCTGCAACATGGCGCCGTTCTTCATTTGTCAGTATAATCTTAAAAGCAGGATCTGACAAACGCATGACCGGTGACACGTCAAACGTAAAGATGACTGTTTCAAAGCCATCTTCTCCAAATTTCTTTATGCAGTTAAGCAGCTTCCTGTGCCCTCGGTGGAGCCCGTCAAACTTACCCAGCGTTATGGCACTGCGTCTATTCAAAACAAAATCAAGTGAACTTGTTATATATTTCATCTTTCGCTGCTCCCGTCTCTGAACATTTTCACCAGACAAAACACCTGGGATTTTCCATCATAACGGTAGATTCCAATAAACATTTCCTCTCCGTCATATGCGCGGACACATTGATCATCGCTCAGGCAGCCTGAAGGTCTTTCCAGATCTTTCACTGAAAATGAATTCCCGTTACAGACACGCTGAATGGCTGGCTGTGCCACCTGTACCGACGGATACTGTTCAAACATAACATCAATCGGCACAACTGCCTGCTCCACCGTTCCCTCAGCCGCCATCCGCTCCATCTGTGCAAGAGTGAAGCTTTTATCAGCTGTAAAGCGGCCCACCCTGGTCCTGACCAGCGATTCCATACATGCCCCGCATCCCAGCTTCTCGCCGATATCATGGCATAACGTACGGATATACGTTCCCTTTGAGCAGGTCACCCTCAGGGCAATCCGCGGAAGTTCCATGTGCAGTACATCGATTTCATAAAAATGTACCGGTCTGGCTTTTCTCTCCACTGTCTTCCCTTCCCGGGCCAGTTCGTATAGTTTTTTTCCGTTAATCTTCAGCGCTGAATACATGGGCGGCACCTGCATATAATCGCCGATAAAAGTATCGATACACGCTGCCGCCTCCTGTTCTTTCACAAAGACTTCCCGTGTTTTCAGCACAGCTCCGCTCAAATCCTGAGTATCGGTTGTGATACCGAGGTGCAGGACGGTCTCATAGGTCTTATTTTCATCTGTGAGCATATCACAAAGTTTCGTCGCTTTTCCGAGGCATACCGGAAGAACGCCGGTTGCATCCGGATCCAGTGTTCCCGTATGGCCGATTTTCTTCTGTTTCAGAATCCCTCTCAGCCTGGCCACGACATCATGTGAAGTATATCCCGCCTCTTTATAGATATTGATAATACCATTCATCTTTTCTTCTTCTCCGCTTTCAGCTGGCGGCGGATGCATGTTACAATTTTTTCAATAATTTCTTCAGGCTCTCCCGCAAGCGTACAGCCAGCTGCCATCCGATGACCGCCTCCCTCAAAAGAAGCCGCTATTTTGCTGACATCCACAATGCCGTTGGATCGAAGGCTCACCTTATACTGCTGCGCAGCCACCGCATACAAAAAGACAGCTGCTTCCACTCCTTCCGTCAGACGAAGCTGATTCACAACACCATCCAGATCCTGGGGCGCAGCACCATACTTTTTCATATCCTTACCGGTCACAACTCCAGCTATGCATTTTCCATCGAGAAGCAGCCTGCTTTGCATCAGCGTCTGTCCCATGATCCTGTTCTGATCATATGTTTTCTTATAGAAAGAATCCTCGATAATACGTGTGAACGGGATCCCCTGATCCATCAGCCATCCCGCGATCCGCATCGTCTTTCCGGATGTATTCGTATACTGAAAAACTCCGGAGTCATGAACAATTCCGGTATAAAGTGCTGTCGCAACGGGTACTGTGATCTTTTCCCGCTGCATCAGATCAAACAGAACCTCACAAGTTGAACTTGCCTTCGGCACTACGTGGTTGATCTCTGCCAGCCCATGATTTGTGATATGATGATCGACACATACGCTTTTCTTTGCTGTCTGAAGATATTCGCCTGCAATTCCGATCCTGTCTTCACTGCTGACGTCAAACAGCAGCAGCAGATCATATATTTTCCCTGTCTCTGCCGCTTTTCTGACAATCTCAAGTTCATCCAGATGTCCGAATACCGGCCGCATATCACCCAGGTATACGTCCGCCTTAACATCGGGATAATTCGCCTTCAGATAAAGGTACATCGCCATACAGGAACCGATGCAATCCCCATCGGGATTGACGTGTCCTGCAATCGCGATACTCTCAGCACCTTCAAGAATTTCTTCAATACTATTCATCCGCCTATTCCTCTTGGGCCGGTTCGGATGACTGAAGGTCAGAGATCTTCTTTGCCATTGTAACCCCGTACTCGATTGATGTATCAAGGACAAATGTGATCTGCGGGGTATTGCGGAGATTCAGATTTTTTGCAAGCTGACGCCTGATAAATCCCTCCGCACTCCTTAAACCGGCAATCGTATTGGTTTTTTCCTCTTCATTTCCAAGCACACTGATGTATGCTTTACACGTCTTCAGATCCGGGGCAACTTCAGCTGCAGTCACAGACGTCATCATATGGATCCTGGGGTCCTTGATTTCCTTCTGAATGATCAGGCTGAGTTCTCTTTGCACTTCTCCGCTGATACGTGTGTTTTTTATGCTGTTTTTTCTCATTTTCTACTCCCTGCGCGGTATCTGCTTATCTGGGCACTTCAACCATGGTATATGCTTCCACCACATCCAGTTCCTGGATTTCATTGAATCCTTCAAATACAAGTCCGCATTCATAACCAGATTTCACTTCTTTTACATCGTCTTTAAAACGTTTCAGGGATGCGAGCTGACCTTCAAAGATCTGAGTTCCTTCACGGGTGATCCTGACGGAGCAGCCTCTCTGGAAGATACCGTCCAGCACATAGCTTCCCGCAATATTTCCAACCCCTGATGCCTTAAAGATCTGGCGTACCTCTGCGTGGCCGATCACTTTTTCTTCAAATATAGGATCCAGAAGACCTTTCATCGCTGCTTCCACATCTTCTATCGCCTGATAAATGACACGGTACAGGCGGAGATCAACACCTTCCTGTTCCGCTATCGCCTTAGCGGTCGCATCTGGACGTACATTGAAGCCGATAATGATCGCATTGGAAGCTGAAGCCAGCGTTACATCCGATTCGTTCACGGCACCTACTCCGCCGTGCACGATCTTGACTACCACTTCATCATTGGAGAGCTTGGTAAGACTCTGCTTCACAGCCTCCACAGATCCCTGCACATCAGCCTTCACAACAATACCCAGCTCTTTCAGGTTGCCTTCTTTGATCTGGCTGAACAGATCATCCAGAGACATTTTCGCTTTTGTCTCTTCCAGAAGACGGTTTCTGTTTTCGGATACAAAGGTAGCTGCGAAATTCTTGGCTTCCTTATCATTTTCTGTGGCAACAAGAACCTCCCCTGCATTTGGCACATCACCAAGTCCAAGGATCTCAACAGGCGTAGACGGTCCTGCCTCTTTTACTCTTCGTCCCTTATCATCCATCATTGCCCTGACTTTACCAGAACATGCACCTGCTGCGATAAAATCTCCTACATACAGAGTTCCCTTCTGTACCAGGATCGTTGCAACCGGTCCTTTTCCCTTATCCAGTTTGGCTTCAATGACAAGTCCTCTGGCTTTGCGCTTTGGATTTGCCTTCAGTTCACATACCTCGGAAGTCAGCAGGATCATCTCAAGCAGTTCATTGATACCTTCCTGTGTGTGGGCAGATACCGGAACAAAAATGGTACTTCCGCCCCAGTCCTCCGGAATCAGCTCATACTCTGACAATTCCTGTTTTACCCGCTCTACATTTGCACTCGGTTTATCGATTTTATTAATCGCTACGATAATTTCAACTCCTGCCGCTTTGGCATGGTTGATCGCTTCAATCGTCTGTGGCATAACACCGTCATCCGCTGCCACCACCAGGATCGCAATGTCTGTCGCATTTGCACCACGCATACGCATTGCAGTGAACGCTTCATGACCCGGTGTATCCAGGAATGTGATCTGCTGTCCGTCAACATCTACTGTATAAGCGCCAATATGCGTGTGATGCCTCCGGCCTCTCTGTCTGTCACCCTCGTGTCCGGATCGCATCCAGAAGAGACGTTTTTCCATGGTCAACATGACCCTAACACAGACAACCGGCGGTCTGGAAACAAGCATGCTGGTATCTTCTTCTTCCTCTTTCAGAAGTTCTTCTATTACGTCAACTTTTACTTCCGGTTCTGCGATGATATCGTACTCGAGCGCAATCTCCTGAGCCTTCTCGAAATCAATCTCATGTTAACTGTAACCATGATTCCCTGCATAAACAGTTTCTTAACGATAACAGACGGCTGCATTTTCATTTTGTCAGCGAGCTCACGAATCGTCATTTTCTCCGGAAGTATAATTTCTTTGATTTCTTCCTTCTTCTCCTCTTTCGGCTGCTGATGCACCGGTTTCTGAAGAGCCTTCGGAATTCTTGACTGCTGGCGGCGTCCCTGATTCGGGCGTTTGCTTCGCCTTTTTGACGGTCATTCGTAAATTTATCTCCGCGCTGTG
>NZ_JAKNTI010000021.1:0-8046 GCF_022440585.1 Lawsonibacter sp. OA9 | reverse complement strand
CAGACTGAAAGTCGATGCACCAAGCGGAACTGCGCTGGCGCTGGCAGACAGTATCAATGAAGCACTGGATAATTCCTATGAATATAAATATGACAGAAGTCAGGAACGTAAAAAAAGAGAAAAAAATGAAATCGGTATCTCTGCAGTTCGCGGCGGAACAATTGTAGGAGATCACGAGGTGATCTTTGCGGGAGCTGATGAAGTGATCGAGTTCAGGCATACAGCTTATTCAAAAGCCATATTTGGGAAAGGCGCTGTTCAGGCTGCTAAATTCCTGAAGGGAAAAGGACCGGGGCGTTTTGATATGAGCGACGTAATCAATGAAGCTTAAAAAATAAAAAAATTGAATAAATTCCGACAGACACGTGTATATTAATAACATCGAAATCTGATAAGAGAAAGAAAAGGAGACGATATTATGAAGTGTATGAAGAAGTGGATGTTGGGATTGATGCTGGCAGCGATGGTATGTTTCATGGCGGGATGTGGTAACGCTGATAATACTGATAAAAACAATGCAGCCACAGAGGAAAATACCGACGGGACAGACAACGGTGTTGATGATAATAATAACACCGGCAACGTGAACGATGCTACAGACGGTACAACAAACAATACCACGGACAACGCGACTACCGGAAATGACAATACCGGCAATGAAGCAGGAACCGGCGGACTGAATTCTGACGGCACGAATACGAACGGCACAACAGATAACAATAACAACAATGGCGATAATCTTGTCGAGGACGCCGGCGAAGGAATTGAAGACCTGGGACAGGGTGTGGAAGATCTCGGAAAAGATGCATCCAACGATGCGCGTACTAATCCATAACCCGCTGTGATGTAATTGCATGCTGCCGTTGCCGGATGGCGATGGCAGCATTTTAACGCTGGTATGAGCTCTTTTGGATGGAGGATACGATGTATGCGGTTTCGGCCTTGCATTGATATACATAATGGAAAAGTAAAACAGATCGTGGGAGGAAGCCTGAAAGACCTGGGAGACCTGGCTCAGGAGAATTTTGTTTCCGCGCAGGATGCTGTGTTTTATGCGGAGCTTTACCGCAGCCGGGGAATCGGCGGGGGACATGTGATTCTGCTGAATCCCGAATCCTCCCCATATTACAGGCAGACAAAGCAGCAGGCATTGAATGCCCTGAAAGCTTATCCGGGGGGCCTGATGGCGGGAGGAGGAATTCACGCCGGGAATGCAGCTGAGTTTCTGGAGGCAGGGGCAAGTCATGTGATCGTGACATCATATGTATTCCGGGATGGTAATATTTCCTGGGATAATCTGAACCGCATTACGAAAGCAGTCGGACGTGAGCATCTGGTTCTCGACCTGAGCTGCAGACTGAAGGGCAGAAGTTACTATATTGTAACAGATCGGTGGCAGAAGTTTACCGAAGTGACCGTGACGCAGGAGGTTATGGATGAGCTGGCAGAATACTGCGATGAATTCCTGATACATGCGGTCGATGTAGAAGGAAAAGCCTCCGGTATTGAGACGGACCTTGTGCGCATTCTGGCAGGACACCGCAGGAATCCGATCACGTATGCGGGGGGGGTTGGCTGCTATGAAGACTTATATCGGCTGCGTGAGACCGGGGGGAACAAAATTGACGTGACGGTGGGCAGTGCACTTGATCTGTTCGGCGGGCCTATGGAGTACGAACAAATTTTGAGAATATGCGATAATTAACAGTTTTAATGTAGAATAATAAGAAGTTTTCTAAATTCTATTGCGAACAAATTAGACATGTATTATAATATGAATAATTACAGATGACGGCAGACGTTCCTGTCAATCGGCGTTGCCCTCACTGTAAAATACGAGCCAAAGGGGTTGACATCATGAATTTTATAATTAGTGGAAAGAATATTGAGGTTACTTCAGGACTGAAATCGGCGATCACAGAAAAACTGGGTAAGCTGGAGAGGTACTTTACACCGGAGACGGAAATCGTTGTTACATTAAGCGTAGAGAAAGAGCGTCAGAAAATTGAAGTGACAATCCCGGTAAAAGGAAATATCATCCGTTCAGAGCAGGTCAGCAATGATATGTACGTATCGATCGATCTGGTAGAGGAGGTTATCGAAAGACAGTTAAGAAAGTATAAAAATAAAATCGTTGATAAACATCAGGACGGAGGTAATCTCCAGAAGGCTTTTATAGAGAAAGAAGCAGACGATGATGAAGAGGTAAAGATCATCCGCACGAAACGATTCGGGATCAAACCGATGTATCCGGAAGACGCATGTGTGCAGATGGAACTGCTCGGTCACAATTTCTTCGTGTTCTGCAATGCAGAGACAGAAGAAGTAAATGTAGTGTACAAGAGGAAAGGGAATACGTACGGACTGATAGAACCGGAATTTTCCTGATAGACGGAGAGATAAACAGGATGCTTTGGCATCCTGTTTTTTGTACAATAAAATGTCGATAGAACTCTGATAATTATAAACGAATATTTCTTTTTCGTGAACATTCTTAAGAATAACTTAAATATGTGTGTACACTATTGATTTTGGGGCATTGTTACCGTATGCTGTAAGTAAGAAATGGGTTAAAAAGGGGCGTATGAAAGAGCTGAAAAAATGGAAAAGAGGTGTGCAGTATGAAAGGAAAAACGAAAAGGTTTGGAAAAGTATTCATGTCAGTGATCTTGACGCTGGGTATGATCTTCGGCAATATGTCAGCGGTGCTGGCAGCCGATTATTCATTAAATACTGGTATTAAGGCGGGAGATTCGAAACAGCTGCAGTCCGGCGATAAGATTACAGCTGGTTCCGACAGTGTATTCCAGGTTGTTCAAAGTGGGAAGGTAGTTTATCCTTCTGACGGAGCGATCAAAGGTTACCTGGATGAGGAGCAGACGAAGGAAAGCGGCAGATCATACGGAAAGGGTTCCTACACTTTGCCGGCAGCAGAATCCGGAAAGATCTGGAAAGCGACTGCTGCACAGAATAAGGACTGGTTTTATGACGAGGCGAATGCCAAAATGCGCCAGGGGGCGTATGTGATAACACTGGAACAGACGTCAGAATCAAAGGAACAGCCGAAAGAGGAACTACAGGCTCCGGCTGTGAAAGCGTCGGTAGATGCCGAGACCCCGGTGATTACGGGAAATCCAGCAGATGGTACATACGATAAGGACGCACCTGCAGCAGCCCTCAGTGTCACGGCGTCGGTAAATGACGAAGGCACACTGAGTTATCAGTGGTACCAGAGCACGGATGCAGCTTCTGACGGAACACCTGTTGGGGACGGCACAAACAGCTATACACCGGGAACAGGGACAGCAGGAACCACGTATTATTACTGTGTGGTGACGAATACGAACAATGCGGCGACAGGTGAAAAGACGGCGACTGCTGTCAGCGCCAGAGCAACGGTTACGGTAAATGAACCGGCACCGCCGGTGGTAGATGCCGAGACCCCGGTGATTACGGGAAATCCAGCAGATGCCACATACGATAAGGACGCACCTGCAGCAGCCCTCAGTGTCACGGCGTCGGTAAATGACGAAGGCACACTGAGTTATCAGTGGTACCAGAGCACGGATGCAGCTTCTGACGGAACACCTGTTGGGGACGGCACAGACAGCTATACACCGGGAACAGGGACAGCAGGAACCACGTATTATTACTGTGTGGTGACGAATACCAATACCGCAGTGACAGGTACTCAGACGGCAGCGGCGACGAGTGAAAGAGCGGCTGTCACAGTGAATGACAACCAGCCGGCAGCAGCACAGACACCACAGTTCACGGCTCATCCACAGTCCGCAGAGTATGATAAAGGCGAGACAGCGACGGCGCTTGGGGTAACAGCGGAAGTGACGGACGGCGGAACTTTAACGTATCAGTGGTACCAGAACACCAAAAATGATACCACAAGCGGAACTGAGATCACGGGAGAAACAAACAGCACCTTTACTCCCCCAGCGAATGCGGCGGGAACAGTATATTATTATTGTATCGTAACGAATACGAAGGACGGGAATACAGCGGCGGCAGCCAGCAACACGGCAGCGATAACTGTCAATGATTCCACACCCCCGGCTGACGTACAGACTCCGGCTGTCAAGAAAGACCCAAAAGGCGGCACATATAAAAAAGACGGCAAGGCAGATCCGCTCAGTGTGACGGCGGAAGTTACGGATGGCGGAACATTGAGCTATCAGTGGTATCAGAATAATACCAACAATATTGCAACCGGAACCAGAATTGACGGCGCAACAACCAGTGAGTATACGCCGAAGACGGATAAGGCCGGAGAGACATATTACTACTGTATCGTAACGAATACGAAGGACGGGAAAACAGCATCTGCGTCCAGTAATGCAGCTAAGGTCGTTGTGACGGATACGCAGAAGACGGATGCCAGAGCACCGAAGATCACAGGAAATCCCAAAGGGGCATCGTACTTTACTGGTACATCTGCCAAAGAGCTGCAGGTAAAGGCTGAGTCTCCGGATGGGGGAAAACTCACATATCAGTGGTACTCCAACACTAAGAACAGCACCAAAAACGGAACGGTGATCGAGGATGCGACAAAGAGCACCTATACACCGTCCACGAAGAAAAACGGAACAGTATATTATTACTGTGTGGTGACAAATACGAATAAAGATGTGACTGGTAATCAGACTGCGACGGCTGTCAGTGATACGGCGAAAATCGCGGTGAGCACCAGGACGAATGCGGAGACGCCTTCTGTAAGCGGACCGAGCAATGCGACATACTATAAAGGTAAAGCCGCAAAGGCGATGGAAGTGAAAGCCAGTGTAAAAGACGGCGGAACATTAAGCTATCAGTGGTACTCCAGCACAAAGAACAGTACAAAAGACGGAAGTGCGATCAAGGGAGCGACGAAGAGCACCTATACACCGTCCACCGCTTCTGTGGGAACGATGTATTACTACTGTGTAGTCACGAATACCAATAAGTCGGCAAACGGCGATCAGACGGTATCCATTACCAGCCGTGCAGCAAAGATTGCGGTGAAGGCGTCTACCACAAAGGCAAGTACGACGAAACGTACACTCAGCACCAAGAGTACGCGTGCCGCGAATGCGAAGACGGGTGATGAGACGAATATTATGCTGTGGATTGCCCTCCTTGCGGCAGCAGGTATCATTATAGCGGTACTGGCAGTCAGGATTAAAAGAAACCGTAAATAAAGATCACAATGAATGACAGGCAGTATATCAATGGCGGACCGGTTTCAAACCGGTCCGCTTAATCTTTGTAAATTCAGGGTTGACATACGTTTGGAACCTGCTATAATACTTTTATGCCTAAATAGTTTGATATACGAAATATTTTAAAATAAAATATTCATAAGTTCAAATTACGACAGGATATTTACTTTAGTATAATTTCATGACAAAGAGAGAGTAAAAATATGAGAGCGAGAATTTTGGGTACCGGAAGCTATCTGCCGGAGCATATTATGACAAACGATGATATCGCACAGCTGGTGGATACCAGTGACGAATGGATCAGAGAGAGAACCGGGATCAAAAAGAGGCATCTTACCGATCAGGGGACGGTATCCATGGCGGCTGAAGCCGTAAAAAAAGCTTTAGAGGCTGCGGCAACGTCCGTTGAGGAGCTGGATATGATACTGTTTGCGACCGTTACGCCGGATTATCTGTTTCCGAGTGCGGCATGTCAGCTGCAGGATTCGATCGGTGCGGAGAACGCAGTCTGCATGGACATCAATGCGGCGTGTTCCGGGTTTGTGTTTGCTCTGAATACGGCAGCATCCTATATACAGTCCGGGATTTACGGGAAGATTCTGGTAGTGGGAGCGGAGACTCTTTCAAAAATAGTTGACTGGGAAGACAGAAGCACCTGCATTCTTTTTGGTGACGGCGCCGGGGCAGCTGTTGTGGGCGCTGATGAGACGGGAATAGAATGCATGGACATGGGGTGCGACGGATCGAAAGGCATGGTGCTTTACTGTGAAGGCAATCCGCTGCAGAACCCGCTGGTGAGCCATACGCCTGACGGCCGGAAAATGCATATGGATGGACAGGCGGTCTTCAAATTTGCGATCCGCAAAGTGCCTGAGACGATTCGCAGGGTGCTCGAAAAGAGCGGAACTGATATAAAAGAGATCGATCATTTTATCATGCACCAGGCAAACCGGAGGATTCTGGCTTCCGCAGCAAAAGCACTGAAGATCCCGAATGAGAAGATGCCGATGAATATGGATGGGTGCGGCAATATTGCTGCGGCAAGTATTCCAATCTTACTGGACGAGTACAGCAGGTCGGGAAAGATTAAAAAAGGGGATAAATTAATCCTGTGTGCGTTCGGCGGGGGATTGAGCTGGGGCAGTACGCTCATGACATGGTAGTAAGCGGCCGGAAGGTCAGCATTACAATAAATAATTTATGAAAGATAAAAGGAGAACAAAAAAATGTTAGAAAAAATGAAAGAATTAATTGCAGAGCAGCTGGGTATCGATGCAGGCAGCATTACACCGGAAAAATCCTTAAAAGATGATCTGAATGCGGATTCACTTGATCTGTTTGAACTGGTGACAAATCTGGAAGATACTTATGAAATCGAAATTCCGGCTGAGGATCTGGAAAGTATGATAACAGTTCAGGATGTTATTGATTACCTGAAAAATAAAGGCATTGACGAAGAATAAGATTGCGAAAGGCAGGTAGGCCATGAAAACAAGAGTGACGGACATACTGGGTACAGAATATCCTATCATCCAGGGCGGGATGGCCTGGGTGGCAGAACATCATCTGGCGGCGGCAGTTTCCAATGCAGGCGGACTGGGACTGATCGGTGCGGCAAATGCACCGGCTGAGGTAGTACGCGAAGAAATACGAAAAGTCAGGGAGCTGACGGACAGGCCATTTGGAGTGAATATTATGCTGATCAGTCCGAGTGCAGAAGAGGTAGCGCAGCTTGTGACAGAGGAAAAGGTTCCGGTCATCACGACAGGAGCAGGCAACCCGGAGAAATTTATGAAAACATGGAAAGAATCCGGCATGAAAGTAATTCCTGTTGTGGCGAGTGTTGCACTGGCAAAGCGTATGGAACGATACGGAGCAGATGCCGTTGTGGCAGAAGGCTGCGAGGCGGGCGGACATATTGGGGAACAGACGACGATGACACTGATTCCGCAGGTCGCGGATGCGGTTGAGATACCAGTGATCGGAGCCGGAGGAGTCGGCGACGGCAGAGGGATGGCGGCCATGTTTTTGCTGGGTGCGGAGGGTGTTCAGATCGGTACACGTTTTGTGGTATCTGATGAGTCTATCGTGCATGAAAATTATAAAGAACGGATTGTAAAGTCAAAGGATATCGACAGCGTCGTGACAGGCCGCTCTACAGGACATCCGGTCCGTTCGCTAAGGAACCAGAACACGAAAGAGTATCTGAAAAAAGAGCAGGAAGGAGCTTCCTTTGAAGAACTGGAGCTTCTGACACTCGGTTCACTGCGCAGAGCGGTGCTGGAGGGGGATACGAAAAATGGAAGTGTGATGGCAGGGCAGATTGCAGGACTGATCAAACGGCGTCAGACCTGTAAGGAAATCATCGAAGAACTTGTAAATGAGACCGAGACGCTGTTAAAAGGAGCGGAAAAATGGGAAAAATAGCATATATCTTCCCGGGTCAGGGAGCACAGAAAGCCGGTATGGGTCAAGATTTTTATGAAAATTCCCCCATCTCAAAGGCAGTTTTCGAGAAGGCAGGAGAGCTGCTGGGATTTTCCATGGAAGCACTTTGCTTTGAGGAAAATGACCGGCTGGACATCACCGAGTATACGCAGGCAAGCTATGGTCACAACCACACTGCGATGCTGCGTGAACTTCAGAAGCGGGGGTTTGTACCGGATGTGACGGCGGGATTAAGCCTTGGGGAGTACTGTGCGCTTGTCTGCTGCGGTGCGATGAGCTTTGAGGATGCCGTGCAGGTGGTTCGTCAGAGAGGAATTCTGATGCAGGAGGCTGTCCCGGCAGGGCAGGGCGGCATGGCTGCTGTGTGGGGCTGTCTGCTGAAGCCATC
>NZ_JAKNTI010000026.1:0-5407 GCF_022440585.1 Lawsonibacter sp. OA9 | reverse complement strand
AAAATAGCCGCGAAAAGAGCAAAAGAGCGTCTGCTGAAGAACTTCACCTGGGAGAGGACAGCAGACCAGATCCATCACTTAGGACTATGACGGGAGATACCCATGAAGAAACTGATTATTATTCCGGCTTATAATGAAAGTGCCAGCATAGAGAAGACGGTGCTGGAAATCAAGCGGTATGCGCCGGAATTTGACTATATTATTGTTAATGACTGTTCCACGGATCATACGGAGGAGATCTGCAGAAGACAGGGATTTCCTGTGATTAGTCTTCCGGTGAATCTGGGAATCGGAGGGGCTGTGCAGACGGGGTACCGCTATGCACTGGAAAAAGGATACGATATGGCAGTCCAGGTCGACGGCGACGGACAGCATGACCCGGCGTTTTTAAATAAAATGGCAGATCATCTGGAACAGCATGATCTGGATATGGTGATTGGATCCCGCTTCATTGAAAAAAAAGGTTTTCAGTCATCCGGGATGCGCAGGATTGGGATCCACTACTTTACACAGCTGATCCGTCTTCTGACGGGAAAAATCATTACAGATCCTACTTCCGGACTTCGGATGGCCGGCCGTTCGGTGATAAAGATGTTCGCATATAACTATCCTGTGGACTATCCGGAGCCGGAAAGTGTGACGTTCGCACTGCGCCATGGAAAAAAAGTGGAGGAGATACCGGTTGTCATGAGAGAGAGGAGTGGTGGTGTGTCTTCTATTTCCATGACAAAGTCCGTATATTATATGATAAAGGTGACAATGGCGATCATCATTGAGTGTATCCGAAAGGAGGAGACAGATGAATATTAAGACGCAGATTCTGGTGGTTGCGGCTGCCCTTGTGGCTTTAATTGTGCTGGTGAATATGATTCGGAACAATAAGCTGGAACTAAAGTATGCAATGTCCTGGTTCGTGCTTGGTATCGGTGTACTGCTGTTCGGATGTTTCCCATCGCTGACTGCCTGGCTTGCCGGTGTGCTTGGAATTGGAACACCGGTCAATATGCTGTTTTTTGCGGGGTTCTGCTTTGCTCTGGTCGTGATATTTTCTCTGACGATGGCGGTGTCCAGACTGTCAAATAAAGTGAAGAAGCTTGCACAGGAACTGGCACTTTTACAGAAGGAACGGGAAGAACAAGGGGCGTGTGATGAAAATGAAGAGACTCAGGAATAAATATATCTGTATTGCGGCTGTGATTTTTGTGATCCTGGCTGCCGGTGTCCTGGGAGAGATATTCTACAACCTGCCCGTTAAAAAACAGGCAGATTACCAGTATCTTGGGACGGAGCAGATAAAAGCGAACGGTTTTAAACTGACAGACGGGGTTTATGTCAGTGAACGCCCGGGTGCAAGCCTGACACTGTCTTTTGAGGAACAGTATGTTGACAAGCTGTATTATGAGTTTGATTATGAAGGCCAGCTGCATGCGACGATACTTGTGGGAGATTATCAGGAGGAGGATTCTTCAAAAAGCAGAAAAATAGCCGACGATAATAATCACATGTTTGTGTCTTCTACAGTAAATATCCGAAATACCGCGGACCAGATTACGATACGTATGCCGGAGGAGGCCAAACACGTCAATATCCGTGCTGTTGCCATCAACAACACAGAGAACTACTCTGCCGGGCGGTTTTTATTTCACTGCGCGGCGGCGGGACTGGTGCTGCTGGTTCTGTTCCTGCTGTATGGTGAGAAGAAGCTGAAACCGGAGCGCATCTTTCTGACAGTCAGCCTGTGCGTGGGAAGTCTGATGATCCTGCTGCTGCCGGTGCACAAAGTAGGACTTGATGAAGAGATTCATTTTGGAAGGGCCTATTATCTGTTTGATACTCTGCTGGGACGGGATACCATAACAGTGACGCCAGCCATGAATGACCTGATTCAGACAAGTATGAATAACTGGCCGTACAGCATCCCGCAGTCGGAGGAGGAGTACAAACAGGAGGAAGCATTCTGGAACGACAGTCTGTCCTGGGACTCCCAGAAGCCCTCAGATGAAGACCAGCAGAATAATTATGGATTCCAGATGTACTCTTTCAGTTATCTGCCGCAGGCATTGATGATAAAGGCTGGGCAGCTCCTGCATCTGGACTTTACATCAATCTATAAACTGGGAAGGCTTGGGAATCTGATCCTGTACTGTGTGGTCATGTTCCTGGCGATCCGACGCATACCGTTTGGCAAGCGTATCATGCTGGTGCTCGCACTGATGCCGACGGCAATGTTTTCTGCAGTGACCTATACGTATGATGCGACAGTGACAGCATTTACCTTCCTGGGAATCGCATATCTGCTGCCGGAGCTTGTTGACAAGGACAGGCATGTATCATACAGGAACTGTGCGGTCTTTACGGCGGCATTTGTTATCGCAAGTCTTCCCAAGCCAGTCTATATACCGATGATCGCTCTGGCGCTTTTTATCCCGGCTGCAAGATTTAAGTCAGCGAAAGAGTGCAGGATGTTCAGAGGGTTTATCCTGCTCGCATTTTTGCTGGTACTCTCAACGTTCGCACTGCCTCCGCTTTTAAACCCTCATCAGGCAGGAGATGCCAGGGGCGGGGATACCAGTGTGGGACAGCAGCTGCGGTATGTATTTGCGCACCCTTTCATCTATGCGAAACTGCTGTTTAAAAGTCTTTGGGAGAAATTTTTTTCCTTTACGTTCGGGTACCGGGGACTTGGACAGATGGGGCACCTGGCGGGCGATCAGAGCATGGTGACGACGGCGCTGCTGGCAGCCGGCGTGACTATCACCGATGTGCGCGGACGCGAAAAAACGGATTTGAGCGTAATCCAGAAGACAGCCGCCGCAGTCCTGGCATTTGTGACGATCTGTCTCGTCTGGTCAGCTCTTTATCTCAGCTTTACTCCAGTCGGTGCAGACATTATACGGGGAGTGCAGGGTAGATACTATCTGCCGGTGACGATGATGTTTCTGCTTGCTTTTCGAACCAGGCTTATCAGAAACACCCTGCCGGAACGTATTGACACTGCGATACTGACGGGTGCAAGTGCACTGCTGCTGATGGCAACGGTATACAGTGCGGTTGTGGTAAATACGTTTTAGAAATTACAGGGACGGCTCTTGGGCTTGCCGGTCAAATAGCTGTAGGTTTGTCAAACATATGTTACAGTGACATCAGATAATTATCCAGTACCTGTTTTGGGGTTTTCCATCCAAGTGGGCGCATAGGAAAGTTATTATAATCTCTGCGGTTATAGAGTTTTAACTGTTTGCTGAAGTCTTCAAAAGAGTAAAAACTGTGGACAGCATAGAAACGCTCATTGTCTTTCCTGTGGCTTCGCTCCACTTTGCCATTATGCCTTGGAGTAAATGGACGTATCAGCTTGTGCCTGATGCCGTATTCCTTAAGCCGGACTTGAAAGATGGTAGGTTTATCCGAACCGCCGTAAGAGCTGAAGCGTTTGGTAAATTCCTGACCATTATCAGTCTGGACACATTCGACAGGGCAGGGAAACGCTTTGATAAGATGCTCAAGGAACAAGGCAGCGGAATAGGAGCTGTGTTCTTCAAATGCTTCCACAAACCGCCATCTGGAGTACTCATCAATGGCGGTGTACTGATAAAACCGTTGGTCTTTGGCTTCATTCATGAGGCAGGCAGAAGGGACAAATTTCACGTCAATCTGAATCCGCTGTCCGGGATAGGCCATCTGCTCATAAGGCTTAGGGATGTACTTGGGATTAGGAGGATGAACAGCCATAATCCCCTGTTTTCTAAGGAAACGGTAAAGCCCGGGAATAGAACGGGAATAACCGCGCTGCATAAGTTTTACCCAAAGGATGACTAAACCAGCCTCAGGATTACGTCTGCGCATATCGGTAATCATTTTGATCTCCTGAGGCGTATGCTGATTAGGATGGCTGTGTGGGCGTCTGGAGCGTTCACGGAGGGACTCCATAGAGCCGTCAAAGCGACGTTTCCAGCGATAGATATACTGCCGATTGGTTTTATATTTAACGGCAGCTTTGGTAACGCCATACTTCTCAGCGTAACGGATCAGGGATAGACGGTATCTCATATCTTGTGTTATACTAGCCATAGCAGGGAACTCCTTTGTTTATGTTGTGGTTGTGGTGACTAAAATATAACACAAAGGAGAGATCCCTGCATTTTAATTATTCAGTTGTAACATATGTATTGTAATCCTACACTCTTGGGCTTGCCGGTCAAATAGCCGCCTTGAATAATAACAGTTAAGATGGTATACTGTAGACAGTAAACAGCAAAAAACCAACACGGAGGAAAAACCAATGAGAACTTACCTCGTAACCGGAGGTGCCGGTTTTATAGGTTCTAACTATATTCACTATATGTTTAAAAAGTACGGTGATGAAATCCGTATCATCAATGTGGACAAACTTACCTATGCAGGTAACCCTGAGAATCTCAAAGATATTGAAGACAGAGAGAATTATACGTTTGTGAGGGCGGATATCTGTGACAGCGATGCGATTCAGTCGATATTTGACGAAAATGACATTGACAGAGTCGTACATTTTGCAGCGGAGAGTCATGTGGACCGAAGCATCCGCAATCCGGAGGTTTTTGTAAAGACGAATGTACTGGGAACGCTGGTGATGCTGAACGCGGCAAAAGCGGCCTGGGAACTTCCTGACGGCAGCTTTAAAGAGGGAAAAAAATTTCTCCATGTATCGACAGATGAGGTATACGGATCCCTGGAACATGAAGGGGAGTACTTCTACGAGACGACACCGTACGATCCGCACAGCCCGTACTCGGCGAGCAAGGCATCTTCCGATATGCTGGTGAAATCTTATATGGATACGTACAGATTCCCCGCAAATATCACGAACTGCAGCAACAATTACGGACCGTATCAGTTTCCGGAAAAGCTGATCCCGCTGATCATCAACAATGCGCTTCAGGGAAAGAAGCTTCCGGTATACGGTGATGGAAAAAATGTGCGTGACTGGCTGTATGTCGAAGACCACGCTAAGGGAATTGACATGGTACAGGAAAAGGGAAGACTTTTCGAGACATACAACATTGGCGGACATAACGAAAAACAGAATATTCAGATCATTCATATCATTCTGGACACCCTGCAGAAGATGCTGCCGGAAGGGGATCCGAGAAAAAAACTCGTCAGCGAAGATCTCATCACTTACGTGACGGACAGAAAAGGACATGACCGGCGCTATGCCATCGCTCCCGATAAGATCAAAGAGGAGATCGGCTGGTACCCTGAGACCATGTTTGAAGAGGGAATCAAACTGACCATTCAATGGTATTTTGAGCACGAAGACTGGATGAAAAATGTAACGAGCGGTGATTACCAGAAATATTATAACGACATGTATCAGTAATCAATGGAAGAAGGATTATCACGCGCAGGCGGGATAAGCCTTCTTTCTTAT
>NZ_JAKNTI010000017.1:0-8894 GCF_022440585.1 Lawsonibacter sp. OA9 | reverse complement strand
CCACAAGGTCACAATACGTACAGGCAACCGCCTGTGCACAGTTATAGCCTTTACTGTGCTTCGTTATCGTTTCTTCCACCCGTGTCTTCATCTTCATTTCCTCCTGTTTTCGAATCATCGAGCGTTTCTCCGCCCCTGCATTCCATTTCCTTCAGTGATGCCATATAATAATTCACTTTATTCCGACCGGACCCCGCTTTTTTATAAGCGGTATTCAGTCGGTTAATAATGTCCACGCAGTTATCTTTCCCTGCCGCCGGAAGTAAGATAAGAAACTGATTGGCACTGTAGCGCGTATAGAGATCACCTCTCCTAAGCGAACTGCATACAGCCTCCATAAATAACGAGCACATCCCCTCAAGCGTATCCTCTTTTTCCAGAGGCCACCCCTGGTAATCTGTGAGGGTGCACAAAATCATATATCCTTCAATACCAAGTCGTTCATAACCGCGTGCAAGAAACCGGTAGTTATCAATAAACCCCGGAAATGTACAGTAATACGGCCCTCTGATCCGATTGGTCTCCTGCACCGCCTGACGGACATCTTCCATAGCTCCCTGTGCAAACTGAACCTGGCTGCTCATGGTGTGAAAACGCTGCAGCATCTGTTCTGAAGGGGGTTTTTTTAAGTCCGTAAAATACATCCGGGTCACTTCCTGATACACCCTCATCGCCTCTTTATACCGATTGGCGGCCAGCAGACTGTCGATCACCCACAGCTGCCATTCCTCATACGGATAAAGATCAGCAGCACGTCTTGACAGATGCAGCATCTGTTCATAGTCCTGACACCGTTTGAAATATTGCAGGCACTCCCTCAGACTTTTAAAATACAGCTCGCGCAGATGTTCAGCTTCCTGCTTTATCCATTTCGGTGAGTCATCTCCTGCTCCCAGAAATTCACCCTTGTACATCTCACATGCCTCCAGATACAGTCTGGCCCTCTCCTCCTCATCCGCTTCCGTCTGTGCACGCTCTGCCAGAATTTCAAATTCCCGCACATCCACGCATGCTGAAACCTCCATATTCCAGATACACGTACCGCGCCGTACTTCAATATACTGATTCTGCGGAAGCCCTGCCTTTACCAGTTGTTTCCGCAGCCGGAAAATCGTATTGTTCAGCGTAAGATTTGTATTCTCAATCCGTTCATCTCCATACAGAGTTTCAATGATCTCCGTTTTGGCGATCTGTCTTCTCGGATGAATCATCAGAAGCTGAAGAAGCTGAATAAACTTAGAATTCCCGCTTCGCGCAAACGAGATATCCTGCATCCCATACCTCATGGAAAATCCGCCCAGCATATTCATATAAAAAATATCCTGTTCCCGTCGTTCCTCCATACTGTTGTCCCTTTCCTGTTGTCCATCATATTGCTCCGTACTTTTATTTTATCAGATAATTCATCATACAACAACCTTTAACGTATTTTTTATTGTTCGGAATTGTGTTATAATAGGAATATCTTGTAACTTAAAACAGGAGGATTTCAATTGAATCTTATAAATAAATGTTGGTTTTTCCTGTTTCTTCTTTCCGTTGTCCTTCTTGCAGGATGCAGTCAGACTTCTTCTGCCGCACCCAATGCAAAAACCGAACAGACAAAAACAGAAACAGGAACCCGGGACAATACGCCCCGTGTACTGCTCCCATCCGCAGACGGAACGACGGTCTACGGAAATGACAGTGTCATCATAGACGCCTCGCATCCTGAGGATGGATATATCATGATATCCTGTACCGGAAATGACGCCAGAATCAAGGCACAGATCACAGGGCCCGATGCCATCACTTATACGTATGATCTGGAATCGGACTCGGGCTATGATACCTTTCCCCTGAGCGCGGGCAGCGGTTCTTACCGCGTACAGGTATTTGAAAATATTGCCGGCGATAAGTATGCCGTTTTGTTTTCGCAGGATCTGGACGTGGCATTAAAAAATGAATTCACCCCATTTTTATACCCCAACCAGTTTGTAAATTATAATGCAGATACAAAAGCTGTCGAAAAAGGTGCCGAACTTGTAAAGTCCGCCAGTACTGATCTGGATGCAGTCACAGGCGTCTACCGTTTTGCAGTGGATAATATCGCATATGATCACGCAAAAGCAAAGAGCGTAAAGTCGGGATATTTGCCGGATATTGACGAAACACTTGAGACAAAGACCGGTATCTGTTTTGATTATGCCGCACTGATGACCTGCATGCTGCGCACCCAGGGTATCCCCACAAAGCTTCAGATCGGTTATGCAGGTGATATCTACCATGCCTGGATCAGCTGCTATCTCGCAGAAACAGGCTGGGTCGATGACATGATTCATTTCGACGGTGAAAAGTGGACGATGATGGATCCTACCTTTGCGGTGGATGCCAAAAAAGATAAAAAAACAAAAAAATTTATAGAAAACGAAAAAAATTATACGGTCAAATATTCCCGCTGATCGGGGAGGTTTGCCCGGAAAGGAGCACCATGTCCGAAACCAACAGAATAAAAAAACTTAATACCGCGGAGCTGATCACATTTTTCCGCCAGATGTCGTATACGCTGCAGGCCGGTATCTCACCGGCAGAAGGCCTTGCGATCATGGCTGAAGACACCGCTTCGGAGCAATCAGGACAAATTTTTACACTTTTTCAAAAAAACCTGGATGAATCCGGATCTTTTTGCCGTGCCTTAAAAGAAAGCGGGCTTTTCCCCGCGTATGCCATTCATATGCTTCAGATAGGCGAATATGCAGGCTGCCTGGATGAGACAACCGCTTCTCTTGCCGATTACTATGAACGCGAAGAGGCGACCCGCCAGTCGCTGAAAAATGCAGTCACTTATCCATGCGTGATGATCATCATCATGCTGGCTGTCAGCGGCATTCTGGTCGCCAAAGTCCTCCCCGTTTTTCAGGAGGTCTATCATCAGCTCGGAAGTGAACTTACCGGTATTCCCCTCCGGCTGATGACACTCGGAAACGTGATCAGCCGTTTTGGATTTCCACTGATACTTCTGCTGATCATTCTCTGCTGCGTTTACGCTGTTTTAATATCCCGGGGCCGTGCTACCCTCCCATTTTCCAAAAAACTTTACCGCGACATTCATGCAGCGCGGTTTGCTCACAGTTTTTCCCTGCTTCTGAGAAGCGGTATGGGTACCGATGAATGTCTGGAAATGATTTATGCGCTGACGGACCATGAGCCCATGAAGCAAAAGATACAGCATTGTATGCAGCTCGCATCAGACGGCATGGAATTCACCAGTGCGCTTAAGGAGTCACATATTTTTTCTTCGATGGAAGCACATATGATTTCCGTGGGATTTCGGTCCGGCGTTCCGGACACAGTGATGAAGCAGCTTGCTGACACGTATCAGCAGCGTGCAGATGAACGTCTTGGACGGATGATCGCTGTTCTGGAACCTGCTCTGGTAGGCATGCTTTCCATAATCGTCGGATTTATCCTGCTGTCCGTCATGCTTCCGCTTATCGGTGTCCTCTCGGGCATCAACACTTACTGATTGTGAGGTGCCATCACTTTATGAACCGTTTTTTATCCCGCCAGCCGGCACGCGTCAATATATTTAAACCACTGGTTTCACTTTTACTTACAGCTGCTGTACTGCTGCTGTTCTATTTAGGGGTTGATTCCGCAATGGAGAGTACCGTCAGCGAACAGCGCCGGACTCTCGAAGATGCCGTCTACCGGAACATCATTCAATGTTATACAACGGAAGGAACTTATCCGGAGGATCTGGATTATCTTCAGATGCACTACCCTCTGATGTACGACCGGGACAGATATTTTATTGACTACCGGCCTGTCGGAGAAAATATCATGCCCGAAGTCACCATTATCACACGCACGCCTTAGGAGGCATTCTCATGGAACGTGAAAATAAATTATATCATGCGATTGATTTCTTTTTTATCCTGTCTCTGCTCGGTATTTTTGTCACTACCGCCACACTGGTCATCGTGATCGGAGCAGACATCTATCAGTCCGCCGTCTCGTCAACAACGTCAGACGCAAATGTGAGAACTGCACTTTCTTATGTGACAGAAAAAATTCATCAGAATGACAGAAGCCAGGGAATCTCTGTCAGCTCCGATGAAGACCGGGACCTGCTCCTTCTGCATGATACCTATCAGGGTTCGGATTATACAACATATATCTATGAATATGAAGGAACTCTGCGTGAACTGACGATCCGTGCATCGGACACTCCTGACTACGGCTCAGGACAGATTATCACAGAAATCTCAGATTTTTCAATCCTCCAGGATGAGCAGGGACGTTTTGTGCTCTCCGCTTCCGGAGACGAGGGAAAGGAGTTATCAGCTTATGTCTTTTCCAAAAGCGAATAAATCCGGCATCTTTCTTCTGGAACTGCTTTTATCCATACTTCTGTTTGCGGTGGCAAGCACCATCTGCATCCAGATATTTGCAAAATCACATACACTTTCCACCGATGCCGAACGGCTGGATCATTCCGTGAATCTGGCCCAGAGTATCGCCTCCTGTATCCAGTCCGGTATCACTACACCGGAAGAACTTCAGAAATTATATCCGGAGGGAACCTGCAGTGATAACAGCCTGCTGATCGGTCTTGACGATATCGGTGAAATTTTGCCCGCCGACGCGGATCCTTCCTGCCTGCTGACTGTCACATTTGAGAATCATAATCCGGTAACGGCAGACATTATCATCACACAGATCAGGGATGATCGGAAAGTCTTCACCCTCACGGCTTCTGTGTATGAACCATACCGGCTCAATGAGAATTCGGAGGTGATGCCATGAAAAAGAGTCTTCCTTCCGTATTAAATGTGGGACTTCCTTCTATACTTACCATTTTTCTGATTCTTTCACTCGTTACATTTGCGACGCTCTCACTTGTCACATCCCGCTCCCAAAATCAGCGCGCACAGCAGAATGCACAGCGGGCAGAATCTTATGGCGAGGCATCTGCGGCAGCAGAGGAAAAGCTGGCAGTGATTGACCGGATTCTCTATGACAGCTATCACAGTCTATCCGTTCCTGAAGAAGAGACATATTTTCTGAATGCCATGCAGACACTTGCCGGCATTTCCGATATCACAGCAAACAGAAGCAGTGAAGGACTGCTCATCACTTACAGCATAGCAGTAAGCGATACCCAGCAGCTGCAGGCTGAGCTTCTTGCAGTATTCCCCGCAGAAACGGGAACGGCCTTTTACCGGGTCTTAAAATGGTCCACTTCCCCTGCTGATACCTGGAATGCAGATGACACACTCCCTGTATATGGAAATAATGAATGAGGAGAATAAATTATGACGACTACAGAACTTTTACATCTCGCCTCTTCGGAAGGGGCGTCCGATATTTTTATCGTGGCCGGCCTCCCGCTGACCCTGAAGACTCATGAAGTCTTCAAGACAGTATCTGAGACAAAACTGACCCCTGCAGATACTGAAACAATGATACGTGAAATTTATAAGACCGCCAGCAACAGAGAACTTGACAAACTGTTTCTGAATGGTGACGATGATTTTTCCTTTTCCGTCGTAGGGCTGTCGCGTTTCCGCGTAAACGCTTACCGGCAGCGTGGTTCCTATGCTGCTGTCATCCGCGTTATCGCTTTCTACCTGCCGCGGCCCGAAGATCTGCATATACCGGAAAATATTATCCGGCTCGCCGACGTTTCCAAGGGAATGGTTCTTCTGACCGGACCTGCCGGCTGTGGAAAATCGACGACCCTTTCCTGCATGGTGGACCATATCAACAACACAAAAGCATATCACATTATAACCCTGGAAGACCCTCTGGAATTCCTGCACAGCCACAAAAAAAGTATTGTCAGCCAGCGTGAGATAAATACAGACACACAGAACTATCTGGGTGCGCTCCGGGCAGCACTGCGGCAGAATCCAAATGTGATCCTCCTGGGCGAAATGAGAGATTACGAGACGATACACACTGCAATGACAGCTGCGGAAACCGGCCATCTTGTACTGTCAAGCCTCCATACCATCGGAGCCTCCAATACCATCGATCGTATCATTGATGTCTTTCCTTCCAACCAGCAGCAGCAGATCGCCGTACAGCTTTCCATGGTGCTGCAGGCAGTGGTTTCACAGCAGCTCGTACCCGCTGTAAGCGGGGGCTATGTTCCTGCATTTGAAATCATGACTCTTACCCCTGCCATCCATAACCTGATCAGAAGCGGCAAAGTACATCAAATAGAAGGAACTCTTTACTCTTCAGCGACGGATCAGATGATCTCGATGGACAACAGTCTTTTAAAACTTTACCAGGAAGGTACGATTTCCTCCGAGACTGCGCTGCACTATGCAACTAATCCAGAAATGTTACAAAAAAAATTATAAAAATCACGGTATGCTTTTCTCCGAACCCGGCATACTAATCCTGTAACTTTTAAGCCATTTATAACAGGAGGTATGTTATGACAGACATTTCCGTTTTGGATCTTCAGAACCTGCGCCACTTGATTGGCGGATATGAGACAAGTCACTGCAAAATGACAGACTATGCCAATCAGGCTCAGTCACCGGATGTAAAACAGCTGTTTCAGGAAGCCGCTGACTCTGCTATGAAAAACAAGCAGGAACTCATGAAATTCTTATAGGAGGAAACGTATAATGAACGAAAAAGCTATGGTGACAGACACTCTCGTAGGTATTAACGGAGAACTCACTTCTTTCGAAGGTTATATCGTACAGACGGAAAACCCTCAGCTGAAACAAACTTTGAAACAGCTGCGGAATGAATGTGAGATGGCTCAGGAAAAGATGTACCAGGCGGCACGCCAGCACAATTATTACGTGCCTGCACAGAAAGCGACACAGGAAGAAGTACAACACGTAAAATCTATTTTGACACAGCCTGCATCTCAGTCAGCTACACATTTAATGTAAGCTTAATTTTTATGGGGCTGTCTGTCTTAAGACAGTCCCATAAAACTATATTACACGGCAAGGGTTCTAAACAAAGGAGTTTAATTATGAACAAACATGTAAATCTCGAATATTTAAATACATTTGTTATTGCCGCTGAAACCGGAAAGCTCAACATCACTTCTGAGCTGGTCTTTCGCTCGCCTTCTGCAGTCAGCACACAGATTAAAATCCTTGAAGAACAATTTGAGACCAAACTGTTTATACGAAGTAAAAACTCTCTGATATTAACCAGCGATGGAGAAACCCTCTTAAAATATGCACAGGATATTCTAAGTCTGAACAATACTGCCTTCAATTCATTAAAGAGTGCATCCTGGGCTGGTAATATATCTCTGGGGGTCCCCACCGACTATGCAAAAATGTTTCTTACATATATCTATCCCGAGTTTTTAAAAGAATTTCCATCCTATCATTTTAATATCGTATGTTCCCGAAGCAGAGCAATACGGCATTCAATTGAAAGGGGCAATATTTCTGCTGCAATCGTCGCAATGGAGCCCCAGTTCCGTGACGACCGGCTTCTCTGGGAGGAACCGCTGTACTGGGCATGCGCCAAAGGCTATTCCATTTCAGAGAATAAAGCTTTACCAATCGCCCTTTTTTCCGATGACTGCATTATCAACACCTATACCCTCTATTCTCTGAAACATCTGGAAATCGATTACGATATAGTTTTCACCAGTACGATGTCGGAAAATATCGAGGAAGCTGTCCGCAAAGGAATTGCTGTATCGCTTCTTCCCGCCTCCTCGATTACAAATGATATGGACTTAATCTCAGGTTCCTTTTCAACTGCCCCGCTTACGTTAAAAGTTGGATTCACTCACGGCAACGCGCTTGACAGCGCTCTTTGTGACTCCATGTTTTCGATAATAAAAAACAAGCTTCATCAGTCCGGATTGATAAACTCAGGCATAAACTGACACATCACAGTTCTACCAGATATCGCCCACTGTAAATCCATTAGGAAATGGATCTGTTTCATCCAGCACATATTTACAGAAAGCACTGATCCATGCCTGACCGCCAATCGTAGGTTTAATGCCCTTATAACCGTGAATATCAATTTCTTCCAGAGCATGTCCCGTAAAAATAATACCGATTAAACCTTCGCGCCGAAATGCTTCATTTAACTTTAACTCTCCTCTGGCATATTTTACTGACATTAATGCACATGTTCCCGTACCACACGCACAACGATCCAGCGCGCCCGTCCATGTTTCCGGTTTATTCAAATCAACCTCCCCCGTATATACGGTATCTACACTCTGCCAGTCTGCATTCGGATTGTCTGTCGGTCCGTGAATTTCTGAACCAGTGATACCAATTCCCGGGTAATCAGGATGATGCACCGGCAGTTGTTCTCTTGCCGACTGATAACAAAGAGCACTGATTCTTGCAATTTCTTTCCCCTGTTCCGGAACCAGTTTAAGCCAGGAGAACTGGCGTGAGTCAATCAAACAATAGAACATTCCTCCCCATGCCACATCTACTCTGACTTTCCCAAGTACAGGTACATCAATCTCTGCATCCAGGTACACAGGAAATGCCGGGACGTTCGTGAATGTAACCTGCGTAACCTTGCCATGACTACATTCTGCGTTAATCTTAATTAATCCGGCTGCTGCCTCCAGGTAAAACTCTGTAACTGGCTCTTTCATGGGAATCATGCCTGTTTCAAGCAGTACTGTTGCGACAGCGATAGTGTTTCCACCGCTCATGACGCAGTATTCGTTCTGCTCCATAATAATATAGCCGGCTGCCGCTTTTGGGTCTTTCGCCGGAACAATCAGATTACAGTTTACCGGTGGATATCCTCTCGGCTCTTTTAATACAAGGTTCCGTACCTGATCATCATTTTCCCTCATCCATTTTAACTGGTCATAAACAGTATTCCCGGGAATTGTTGGTACTCCGCTTGTTATAACATGCATCGGCTCTCCACAATGT
>NZ_JAKNTI010000019.1:0-5646 GCF_022440585.1 Lawsonibacter sp. OA9 | reverse complement strand
GAAACTGCGAGATGAACAACTTTTGGAACAGGCATCCAAAAATGAAGAACTCAAAGGCATGGGCACTAAATCGTTGCAGCAACTGTTGTGGGGCGATATATTTATGTTGCAAATGTTGGGGACAGCCGGCTGTATGTGGCCGGTGATAAAATGGAACAGGTGACCAGAGATCATTCTCTGGTAGGGGAGATGATACGTATGGGCGAGCTTAGCCAGGAGCAGGCCCGTAACCATCCGGATCGAAATATTATCACCCGGGCTCTCGGGACCGGGCCGGATGTGGCAATCGATTTCTTTGACGTCAAGTTGGAGGATAATGCCAGGATTATCATGTGTTCCGATGGACTGTCTGGTATGCTTACCGACGATGAGATATTCGAAATACTGACTTCGTGCGGGGATGGGGAAGATCCTGCGGAAGTACTGATGCACAGGGCGAATGATAACGGCGGCAGAGATAATATTGCAGTCATTGTGGTTGAACCATTTAAAAAAGAGGTGAGAGAATGTTAAAAGAGGGAATGATTCTAGTAGAACGTTACGAGATTATCAGCAAGGTCGGTACCGGAGGAATGGCGGACGTTTATAAAGCACGTGATCATAAGCTGAACAGACTCGTGGCGGTTAAGGTTCTGAAACCGGAGTTCCGGGATGATAAATCCTTTGTTGCAAAATTCAGGAAAGAGGCGCAGGCAGCAGCCGGTCTTGCACATCCGAATATCGTCAACGTCTATGATGTCGGAGAGGATGAGGGCGTCAACTTTATCGTGATGGAATTGGTTGAAGGCATTACGCTGAAGGATTATATTAAAAAGAAGGGTAAATTAAGCGTCAAAGAGGCGACCAGTATTGCAATCCAGGTTTCACTGGGGCTGGAAGCTGCTCATAACAGTGACATTGTACATCGCGATGTCAAACCGCAGAATATTATCATTTCGACGGACGGAAAGGTAAAGCTGTCCGATTTTGGAATTGCGAGGGCCGTGTCCTCCAACACAATTACATCGAATGTGATGGTCTCTGTGCATTACAGTTCTCCGGAACAGGTGCGCGGAGGATACAGCGATAAAAAAAGTGATATCTATTCTCTGGGTGTCACAATGTATGAGATGGTTACGGGACGGGTACCGTTTGACGGGGACACATCTGTCGCGATCGCTATAAAACATCTGCAGGAAGAGATGGTACCGCCGTCGAGATATACGCCGGATCTGCCGTTCAGCCTGGAACAGATCATTTTAAAATGTACACAGAAAAGTGTTGACCGCAGATATAATAACCTGTCGGAAGTGATTGAAGATCTGAAACATTCACTGGTTGACCCGAACGGAACATTTGTACAGCTGGCGCCGCTCTCAAGCCATGCCCAGACTGTCCGCATTTCACAGGAAGAACTGGATGCGATCAAAGATGGAAAAACAGATGCACAGGATACGCAGTATCAGGAGCAGCCTGTCATTTATGACGACAATGATGAAGATGAGTATGATGAAGAAGATGACGATGATGAAGGCGGAATCAGCAGCAAGCTTGAAAAAGCAATGACCATCGGGGGATTTATCATCGGTGCGATCATCATCTGTATATTGATTTATTTTATCGGAACTGCGGCAGGTATCTTTAAGTTCGGTTCAGATAATAAGAAGAAAGAGCCACAGCAGATTGAAGAAAACCAGGATGACCAGGAAGATGAAGCGGCTGATGATGAGGATATGGTAGAAGTGCCGGAACTGCGGGGAAAGACAGTGGCAGAGGCAGAGGAGGCACTCAAGGATACTGGAATCGGTCTTAAAAAAGTGGCGGAGGAAGCATCCGATGAGTATGCGAAAGGTCAGATCATGAGGCAGAGTGAGGCGGCGGGTTCTAAAGTCCAGAAACACACAACGATAGAATATACCCTGAGTACGGGAAGTGCCCAGCTGACAGTGCCGAATATTGTCGGACAGCCGCAGGCTGATGCAGAAGCGGCTCTCCGTGATATGGGACTGGAGACGAGTGTACAGCAGGACTACAGTGCAGAAGTTGCGATCGGCAGCGTCATCTCGGTCAGTCCGGATGTTGGGACATCCGTCAATGTGGGTGATACCGTAACACTGGTTGTCAGCAAAGGAGCTACAGACGTGGAAGTAACGGTACCGAGTGTCAGAGGAATCTCTGAAGAAGATGCAAAGGCAACGCTGGAAAATCTGGGGCTTGTCGTGACAGTAGAGACGGGAACAAGTAACGCCGTCGGCGAGGGCGAAGTTTATGAGCAGAGTATTTCGTCGGGCACGAGAGTGAACAGCGGAACTGAGATTACGATCAGTGTAAACCGGGCAGACGCAACGAACAACACCCCGATGCAGAATGATTCGCCGGGGGATGATGAGTCGCAGACGGGCACATACAGCGGAACATGGGCATGCAGCAAGCGTCTGGGTGAACCGAGCAACTATTCAGGCGGAGCGGTGAAACTGGATCTTGTACAGAATGTTAATGGTGAGACTGTGACGACACCTATCGTTGAGGGGGCCACTATCTCATTCCCGTATAATGTGGAGATCACAGGCGCTGACGGTGTGGAAACCGGAACGGTTTATCTCTATGAACTTGTGGACGGAGATTACGTTCAGCGGGCACAGTATACCGTACCGTTTACCGAGTCATAATACGTATGATGCATGGAAGGATAATGAAAGGAATTGCCGGCTTCTACTACGTTACAGTAGCAGGAGCCGGGGTTTATGAGTGTAAGCCGAAGGGTATATTCAGAAAAGAAAAAATCAAACCGCTCGTAGGGGATGAGGTCGAGATCGAAGTGCTGGAGGAATCTGAAAAGACCGGCACCATCGTTGAAATACATCCGCGAAAAAACGAACTGATTCGTCCGGCGGCTGCAAACATTGACCAGGCCATGGTGATTTTCGCGATCGAGAACCCAAGGCCCAGTTTTTCTTTGATGGACCGTTTTCTGATTATGATGGAACGCCAGGGGATCAGGACGACCATCTGTTTTAATAAAAAAGAGATGGCAAAAGAAGAGGAACTTCGTCTGCTCTGTGAAACATATGCGTCCTGTGGATATCAGGTGCTTCTTACGAGTGCACGCCTTGAGGAAGGTATTGAGGAGATAAGGGAATTGCTCCAGGGGAAGACAACAGTCATTGCCGGGCCTTCGGGGGTGGGAAAATCTTCGATTACCAATCTTCTTCAGAAGGAAGTGTGTATGGAAACGGGAGAGATCAGCCGCAAATTAAAACGCGGACGCCATACGACCCGCCATGCGCAGTTGATTCAGGTTGACACAGACACGTATCTGATGGACACGCCGGGATTCAGTGCGCTGACAGTGGAAGATATGGAAAAAGAAGACTTAAAAGATTATTTCATGGAATTTCAACCATATGAGGGGACCTGCAGATTTCAGGGCTGTGTGCATATCTCTGAACCGGATTGTGCGGTCCGCCGCGCAGTTGATGAGAAAAAGATCAGTTCTATACGTTACGCGGATTACAGGGAACTGTTTGAGGAATTGAAGGAAAAGGAAAAGAGGAGGTATTAAGTATGTATCAATTGTCACCATCTATGCTGTCGGCAGACTTTAACCGTCTGGGGGAACAGCTGAAATTGATTGAGGAGTCTGGAGTCAGGTGGCTGCATATCGATGTGATGGACGGAGATTTTGTCCCGAGCATCTCTTTTGGAATGCCTGTGATCGCATCAATCCGTAAAGAAAGCGGACTGTTTTTTGATGTACATCTTATGGTATCTGATCCGGTACGCTACATTGATGATTTCGCAAAAGCAGGTGCCGATATGATCACGGTACATGCAGAGGCGTGCAGACATCTGGAAGGATGTATCTCTGATATTCACAAGGCAGGCTGCAAAGCAGGCGTTGCGCTCAATCCGGCAACACCACTGTGCCAGCTGGAGTATGTGCTGCATAAACTGGACATGGTACTTCTGATGACGGTAAATCCAGGCTTCGGCGGACAGTCTTATATCGAAAAATCCACAGATAAGATCAAAGAGCTGAAAGAGATGATCAAATCACGCGGACTGGAAACTGATATTCAGGTTGACGGAGGAGTAAACAATAAAACCATCGACAAAGTGCTGGAGGCAGGTGCAAATATTATTGTCGCAGGTTCTGCAGTGTTCGGCGGAGATATCAGGGCAAATATTGCCAACTTTCAGGATGCATTTAAACGTTATGAATAGAAAACAGGGAAGCAAAAAGTGAACACATTGATTATCAGCGGGGGCAATATCAATTCTGATCTTGCCCTTGATTTTATGGAAAAACAAAAACCGGATTACATTATAGCTGCGGACAGGGGACTTCTGTTTGCGTGGAAGCATAAAATCATTCCGGATTATATTGTAGGTGATTTTGACAGCGTTCCCTCTGATGTGCTCCAGGAATACCGCAGTCTTAACAGGATTCCAATAAGGGAGTACAATCCTGTAAAAGACGCAACGGATACCCAGATCGCACTGGAGAAGGCAATCTCGCACGGGAGCAGCCGGATATGGCTGCTTGGCGCTACCGGGACAAGGCTTGACCATACGCTGGGGAATATTTATTCCCTGAAACCTGCACTGGAGGCAGGGATACCGGCGTATATCCTGGATGAGTACAACCGGATTTCGCTTGTCAGCGGTGAGATTCGGCTGAAAAGAGAGGAACAGTACGGAAAATATGTTTCATTTCTGCCGCTGGGAGAACAGGCAGAAGGTCTTACACTCGAAGGGTTCAAATATCCTCTGAAGGATTACACACTGAAAAATGACAGCGGGCTGGGCGTGAGTAATGAGATCACGGCGGATGAGGCTTATGTTTCAATGGAAACAGGCATCCTTATCATGATCCAGTCACATGACTGAGGTCGGCAGGATATTTACACAGGCCAGTATCTGTGATAAAATCTACAGGATTATGGCAGGGTGACTGTGTACATCCGAACCAGGTTCAAATGTACACGATTACTTTAAATACAGTAATAAGATATAGGAGATCAATACAATGAAATTAGGAATTGTCGGACTTCCCAATGTGGGGAAAAGTACACTGTTTAATTCACTGACAAAGGCTGGTGCGGAATCTGCGAACTATCCATTCTGCACAATAGACCCAAACGTGGGAATCGTTCCGGTTCCGGACCGAGAGACTGAAGATGCTTGGAGATTTTTACCAGTCTAAAAAGGTAACGCCGGCAGTCATAGAGTTTGTGGACCATCGCCGGACTTGTAAAAGGGGCATCTAAGGGGGAAGGACTCGGCAACCAGTTTCCTGGCCAACATCCGGGAAAGTGGATGCGATTGTACATGTTGTACGCTGCTTCGAGGATTCCAATGTTGTTCATGTGGACGGAACCATTGATCCGCTGAGGGATATCGAAACGATAGAACTTGAGCTCGTTTTCTCTGATCTGGAAATACTGGAACGCCGTGCGGCGAAGACAGCAAAGACGGCCAGAAATGATAAGAGTGCGGCAAAGGAACTGGTGACGATAGAAAAACTGAAAACACATCTGGAAGCCGGCAAACGTCAAGACACTGGAAACTGTGGACGATGATGAGCAGGCGCTGATCATTCCTATAACCTGCTTACCCAGAAGCCAGTGATCTTTGCAGCGAATGTTGCGGAGGATGATCTGGCAG
>NZ_JAKNTI010000015.1:0-7374 GCF_022440585.1 Lawsonibacter sp. OA9 | reverse complement strand
CTGATTTCATCATGGAGCAGCGGCCCCTGCATCATTTACAGGATAAGGATATGCTGATGGATGAAATTGTATATACGACACCGGAAGAACTGCCTGACTTAGTACAGGAATACTTTCAGAATGCAGACCATGACGGTGTCGGCAGTGTTTTATACCGTTTCTATCTTTTGATGGATTTGATTGTCTATATACAAAAACATGCCGCCGGGCAAAAGAAAGATTTATTTGAAATCAACCCGACCGAACTGATGGGAATCGCCCAGTCGCTTCATGACACAGTAAATCTGGCGGTCAGTCGGATACAGTGTCTGCTGACGGATGGATTCATACGCCGTCTTTCAAGTACTTCGGATGTACTGCGATGGGCCAGAGGATACATTAAAAAACACTATCCAGACCCGGATCTTTCCCTTAAAACAGTAGCTTGCGAAGTTGGTTTTTCACCCAGCCACTTCAGCACTCTTTTTTCCCAGGAGGTTGGATGTACCTTTATAGAATACCTGACCCGGTGCCGCATTAACGCAGCCAGGGAATTCCTGGAGGGTGACCGAAAGTTAGCAGAGGTGGCCAGTCTCGTGGGCTATAATGACCCGTCCTACTTCAGCTATGTATTCAAAAAACAGCTGGGGGTAAGCCCGAAGGAATACCGGAAGACAAATCAGAACCATTCTGCATCTGCCAGAGGGGATTGGTAATCTAAATATTTACCGTAAAATTTTCCTTCTAAAACAAAATCTAAAATATTTTTCAAAAAATATTTCATTTATTTATGCTCATGATTCGTTTAAAATTTAAATATCATAAGTAATTGTATTGACAGTCTGTGGAAATAAAAAAATATCTTGAAAACACAGCAGTTTACCGGGAGGTTTTGCCATGAGTGGAAAAATGAAGGCACTGATAATTGTGATCATGATTTTGCCGTTTCTGATCGTGCTGTCGCTCCTGGCTGGCGGGCAAAAGCCGGAAACCGGCAAAACACCCAGGTATGTGATCGGTTTTGTGAAGACGGCGACGGAAGACTCCGGAAAGGCAGAAATGAATCAGATGGTACGTGGGATTTGTGATGTGTATCCATATCAGCTGCTGGAAATACCGGTGGAACGTGACCAGGATGCGCAGATTGAAGCGATCCGTGCTTTGATTGCCTATAAAGTTGATTTGATCGTACTCTCACCCGTGGTGGGAAGAGAGTGGGAAACTGTCTTGAGAGAAGCGGATGCCGCGGAAATTCCCGTCTTAACAATCGACCAGGGGATGGCGGAGTCCGTCAACGGCGCTAAAGTATCCTACATCGGATTTGATTATTATGAGGCAGCCAAACAACTTGCGGAAAGCTACCTTGAGCGTGTATCAGCGGAAAACCAGACACTGGAACTCTACGGTACGGTCGGGGCGTACTCCTCCCTGCAGATCACCAAAGGACTCAGGGAAGTCTTCCGGGAACGGTCGGATAGGAAGGATGAACTGATCACGTACAGCCTCAGTGAAGACTTTCTTCAGTCCAGGGCCAGACAGGCGACGAAAAGGATCGCAGGATCAGAGGGGGGGCTGAATGTTGTGATATCTCACGGGGATGCCATGACCATCGGTGCGGTTGCTGCAGTCAAAGAAGCGGGTCTTCATCCTGGGAAGGATGTTCTGATTTTTGCGGTTTCCTGCAGTCAGGAAGTCCGGCAGATGGCGGAGGAAGGCGAGGTTAACAGTATTGCCTATTTTGATCTCTCCTTACTGTCCGATACCTTGTCTGACGCGCTTGTCAGTATCCTTGAGGAAGGGGAAGCACGCGTGGAAACGGCGCTTCCGGCGCAGATGATACAAGAGGACAGCGGCTTATGAAGATCATGAAAAATCTATATACGAACTTTGCCAGTATTCATATCATTTTAAAACAGTCGTACCGGACAATACTGACTGTGATGCTGTGTCCGACTCTTGCGATACTGCTTGCGGTGGTGATTATGACAAGTCAGTATAATCAGAAGATCGGTAATATCAATTCTGCATCCATCATTCAGTCGCAGCTGGAAAGTGCACTGAATGAAGAACTGTGGTATATTGTCTCAGAGCAGAAAGAGGGTTCTGCAGAAGAGTATGCGGATATTTTGACAGACGTGGAGAATATGATGGAGAACCTGTATCTCAGCTCTCATTCGGACACGGAGGCGTTGCGATATGTACAGGCGGGCCAGAGGGCGCTCGATACGCTTCAGCAGTATACGGATAAACTGCATCTGCAGATTGAGCAGAGGGTTTCTGCGACGGAAAATGAAGGGCTGTACCGGGAGATCAAAAGTGTCATCGGAATGGTGGGTACCATGATGCAGCAATACATAAAAGAAGAAATCGATATGATCGCCCTGCAGAATGAGCACATCCGGCAGGTCATTTTGATCATTGCAGTGTTTGTAGGCGCTGTACTATTATTTATGATCGGTTTCTCTGTCGCTGCTTACAATAATGTCATGAACGGTGTTATCCAGCCGATCCGGGATATGGAAGAGATGACTGACCGCGTCAGAGCGGGAAATCTGACTGCGCGGGTGGAGATCACGCAGGTTGAAGAACTCAGCCGTCTGTGCGAGAGTCTGAATCTCATGGTGCAGAGGATCAGCGATCTTCTGGAGGAACGCGTGCAGGCACAGCGGGCGCTTCGGAAGTCGGAACTGCGGATCCTGCAGGAGCAGATCACGCCGCATTTCGTGTATAATACCATGGAGACCATCATCTGGCTTGCCGAGGAGGGGCGGAATGGAGATGTGATCGATATTACGATGGCATTTACCGACTTTTTTCGAATTTCACTCAGCCGCGGACGGGAGTATGTAAATGTCAGTGAAGAAGTGCAGCATATTGAAAAATATATTGAGATACAAAAGGTGAGGTATATTAACTTTTTAACGTCAGACATTATCATTGATCCCGGCATTATGGACTGTAAGATCCTGAAACTGACGCTGCAGCCGCTTGTGGAAAATGCCATTTACCATGGGCTGAAAAAACGAAGAGGGGCGGGACACATCAGTGTAACCGGAGTGAAAACCATGACGGGCAACATTGTCTTCGTGGTGGAAGATAACGGGGTGGGCATGACCCCTGGCAAACTGACCAGAATACAAAGAGCACTGCGGGAAGGGGCGATGTCGGATGAAATAGGGGTGGGACTGTTTAATGTGAACCAGCGTCTGCGGCTGTACTACGAGACGGAGGGGTTGCAGATTATGAGCACCTGTGGTGCTGGAACGAGTGTCAGTTTTGAAATACCACAGCAAAGGAGTGAGGCGGCAGAATGATACGGGTGTTTATTGTAGATGATGAAGATGTGATTCTTTCCGGCATCAGGAATGCGATCCAGAATCTGCCGGGCCGAAAATATCAGGTTTGCGGAGAGGCATCAGACGGGGAAACCGCATGGCCGATGATTCTGGAGAGCAGACCCGATGTAGTGCTGGCGGATGTGTGCATGCCGTTTATGAACGGACTGGAGCTGGCAAAGATCGTAAAAAAGACCATGCCGGAGACGAAATTTATCATCATCAGCGGACATGATGAATTTGAGTACGCACAGGAGGCGGTTGCCATTAAGGTGGATGCCTATGTGCTCAAGCCGATCAACTCGAGAAAGCTGATGGATATTTTGGAGACCATTGAAAAGCCGGAACTGGGGGAACAGGAGAACCCGGAACGGCTGCTCGCCCGATACTCGGATGAGAGTCTGATAACAGACAGTGCGAAGGGCCCGGATGATATGATTTCCGGTCATGATCTGGCCAACTTTACGTCCAGGCTCCGGTATGCAAAAGAGGAAGATTTGGACGACATTTATGAGGCTTACTACCAGTCGGCAAATGATAACAGCGCGGAGAGTATTCTGTTTCGTTACTATCTGCTGATGAATCTCATCATGGCGGTTGATGAGCTGCTCAAGCAGCTCGATGAAAATTGCGACCACATGTCGGCGGTGTCGCTTCTTTCCGTTGCAAATTCCTGGGAAAAGACCAGGGAGGTATCGAAACGGTATATGCATTTATACATCACACAGCGTGATGCAGGAAAAAATGCGGGCAACAGCAGGGAGATTGCAAAGGCAAAACAGTATATTGAGGAGCATTTTGATGACAGCACCATTTCTCTGAATAAGGTTGCGAAGATTGCCGGGTTTTCCCCCAGTTATTTCAGCTCTCTGTTTACGCAGGAGATCGGTATGAGTTTCGTGGAATATCTGACCAATTACCGCATGGAAAAGTCTAAAGCCCTGATCGGAGATGGGCATGTGCGTCTGCAGGATCTGGCGGAACAGGTGGGGTACAGTGATCCATATTATTTCAGCCAGGTGTTTAAAAAATACTTTAAAATCAGCCCAAAGGAATACCAGAACAGGAAGAACGATAAATAACAGGAAGTACATGGATATTTCATAAGAAATTTGAAAAAACCAGTTAAAATTTGTGATTATTATAAATTTTCGATAAATAATTACATTTTGTGACTGGTTTTTTTGTGCTATTATCCTAACAACACGAGACAGAAAAACAAGTTGAAGGGGGAATATCACATGCTCAAAAATGAAAGCAGAAATCAATTTAAGATGATGCTCAGGCAACCGGTCTTGCTCGCAGCCATTATTTTGATCCTGGCCATGCTCACACTCTTTATCATATATCCAATGGTAAATATCGTCCGCCTGGGGATGACCGGGGACGGTGGAGGCCTGACGCTGCAGAGATTTGCGGACATTCTGGGAAACAGTTCCTACATTAAGACGTTCTGGAACTCTATCAAACTGGCACTTATCGTTGCAGTCCTGGCAACATTGATCGGTTACATCTTTGCGTTTGCAGTCACCCGGACGGAAATCAGGGGGAAAAAGCTCTTTCAGACAGCTGCAACGTTGCCGATCATCTCACCGCCGTTCATTCTTTCGCTGTCGATGATCTTTTTGTTTGGACGGCAGGGACTGATCACAAAGGGATTGCTTGGCATCACGACTGCAAACGTCTACGGTCTGCACAGTCTGATCGCCGTGCAGACAATATCGTTTTTTCCGATTGCCTTTATGACATTGACCGGAATTCTCAGTGCGATTGATGATTCTGTGGAAGATGCGGCGTACAATATGGGGGCGTCCCGCGGGCATATCTTTCGCACCGTGACATTGCCGCTGTCGATGCCGGGAATCATAAGTTCCATGCTGCTGGTGTTCATACAGTCTCTGGAGGATTTTGCCAATCCGGCGGTGCTTGCCGGCAATTATTCTACGTTGTCGGTGGAGGCGTACCGGCTGGTTACAGGGATGTTTGATATGAACGGAGGCGCGGTTCTCGCCCTGTTTCTGCTGATTCCGACGCTGGCTGCCTATCTGATTCAGCGCTACTGGATTAGCAATAAGTCTTTTGTGACGGTGACAGGAAAACCCACACAGAAAAGAAGAAAGCTTCATGAGCCATATATCGTCTGGCCGTTGTTTGCTTTTTGCTCGCTCATTCTCATAGCCCTTGTGGTATTGTATGGGACGGTTCTCGCAGGTGCGGTGTTTAAAACCTGGGGAGTTGATTACAGTCTGACGCTTGACCACTTTAAGTATGTGCTGGCATCGGGATGGGATACACTGAAAAATTCTGTGATACTGGCGAGTATTTCTGCACCGCTGGCAGGTGTTATGGGGATGGTGATTGCCTATCTTGTTGTAAGACATCGCTTTTGGGGAAGGTCGTATATGCAGTTTTCTTCGATTTTAACCTTCGCGGTACCCGGTACCGTGCTTGGCATCGGTTATGTGTTTGCGTTTAACCAGAAGCCGCTGCTGCTGACGGGGACAGCCTTTATCCTGGTGATTGCTTTCTGTTTCAGAAACATGCCCGTCGGCATCGAGGCCGGAGAGACTACCCTGATGCAGATTGACAAAAGTATTGAGGAGGCGTCCACGATCCTGGGTGCCGGTTCGGGGACCACATTTCGGCGTGTGACATTGCCGCTCCTGAAACAGCCATTCTTTTCCAGCCTGGTATATTCTTTTGTGAGAGCGATGACGGCGGTCAGTACGGTGATTTTTATCATATCACCGAAATGGTCGCTCGCGACAACTAAGATCTTCTCGCTGTTTGAGTCCAGTAAATACAGTACAGTTGCGGCTTATATTATCATCATGATCGTGATCATTATGATTGCGATAGGAATTATCAATCTTGTTGTTGAGTTTCTTTTTTCACCGAAGCATCTGAGAAAAAGGGGGCGGGACAGGGAACAAACGGTATAATTAAAAATAGTGATAGTGGAGGAAATGGATTATGGCAGAAGCAAAAACAGAAAAGAATCTGCGCAGTACACGCTCCAGTGGCGTGCGGATGCTGGACCTTACAAAAGAATTTCAAGTTCCAGGCAGTAAAGACAAGACGGTGGCAGTCAATCATATTGATCTTAAAATTGAAAATGGCGAGATGATGACGCTTCTTGGACCTTCCGGGTGCGGAAAAACCACGACGCTTAGGATGATCTCGGGATTTGAGACACCGACAGGTGGTGAAATTTTCATCGGCAATCGTTCGGTGGAACAGATTCCGCCTAATAAACGCGATATTTCCATGGTGTTTCAGTCCTATGCGCTGTTTCCGCATCTGACGATTTTTGAAAATGTGGCGTATGGGCTGAAAGTCAAGAAGCTTCCCAGGGAGGAGATTCTGACTCGTACGCGGGACGTTATGGAGCTTATGCAGCTGACCACGATGGAGAATCGTTTCCCGAACCAGCTGTCGGGCGGGCAGCAGCAGCGTGTGGCGCTTGCCAGGGCTGTCGTCATAGAGCCCAGTGTTCTGCTGTTTGATGAACCGCTGTCCAATCTGGATGCAAAGTTGCGGGAGTATATGCGGGATGAGCTCCGTGCGCTTCAGAAGCAATGGCTATTACCAGCCTGTATGTGACACATGATCAGTCGGAGGCTATGGCGATATCGGATAAGTTGTCATCATGAAGGACGGGAATATCATGCAGCTTGGCTCACCAAAAGAGATTTATGGAGTATCTGCCAATCAATTTGTTGCAAACTTTATCGCCAAAGACAACTTCCTTCCCTGTATCTACCGGGGGAATGAGGGCGGCAAAAAGCAGTGGTTTCTGATTGGGGACAGGCCGTATGCATGCCGAATCCCGGCAACGTTTCGGGACTCAAGAATGGAGATGCCTGTGTTCTGGGTGCCAGGCCGGAGTCTGTCAGCTGTCTGACAGGAGTGGGAACTTCAGGGGAGGGTTCGGCGTGTCACATACTACGGTTCCAAGGCGGAGTATGAGATTGTTATAATGAAAGGCCTGTCATTGTAGAGATTTTATAACCCGCAGATCTCAAAGCAGTTTGGCGAGGGGAAACGGTGTACCTGAAAC
>NZ_JAKNTI010000024.1:0-6145 GCF_022440585.1 Lawsonibacter sp. OA9 | reverse complement strand
ATCGGCAGAGATGCTCTGGGCGAATGTGCGTATTACATGGCTCACCAGGAGGAGAAACCGGAACTTACATTTTCTGAACTGACAGTGGACGGTTCGGTTTATGCGGGCGGAGATTATGGAGGCGGAAGCACGGTGGATTATTCTGCCATCACGGTAACCGGGACTTCTCATGTCTATATTGACGGGACAGAGTACGATACAGAAGGCGGAAAGGGTATCGGCATGACGATCTCAGGGGGTGTGTTTGGAAGCGGTGCCTCCTGCGATGCGGGATCTACCCGTCTGGTCACGCTGAAAAATTATGGAAAGCCTGTAAAGGATGAAAACGGCATCATCAGCGGTGCCACCCGTATTCTGAGTGCCATCCAGCGGGCGGACCGCGTACTGTTAAAAAACGCCCACATTCAGCTGGCGGGTGAGTCGGATGTGGCAAACTCCAATCAGACGGCACTCTACTCACTGAATCGTATCGGTGACCACGGAGATCTGGATACTCTGGGGAATCTTGGAAATGGTCTGGTACTCCAGAGCGGAAGTACGGTGATCCTGGATTCAGCAGCCATCGAGACAGCGAATCTGAAAAGTGTAGACCAGGATGGCAATGAAGTGACTCTGACGGAGCTCAGTACGGTCCCGAATACAGTCCTTTTTGGCTCGGGTATCGTGTTCAGGGTTTCCTATACAGATCTGGAAAAAGGGGAAATACATTATGGGGCAGTATGGGGTTATGCTTACATGATGGCGGAAGACCGGGCGGATGCATATGCCTATGCGCGGGCAAAGACAGATACGATAAACTCATCAGATGGGGGATTTTGTGCGCCGGAAGGGACGGAGGAGCTGGCTTACCACAATGTCAGCGAGGAATACCGTTATTGGCAGATCAGGGGAAATGATGCCACCGCCGACCGTTATTCGGTGTTGACTGCCCAGACACTTAAGACTGATGAAAGCGGATATGGAAGCGACGGCTATTCCGTGGCTGCAGGAGCCATCGAGCTGCCTCCGGCTGAAGGGAACAGCTCTTACACCATCCAGAGCATCACGCTCCCTACGGACACGGGATTATCTCTGGTGGAGGCTGCAAAAGACGGTCTGGGCGGATCATGGAAGACTTCCGGGGGCAACAAACCATCAGGAGGCGAAACGGTCGATCTGGCGGGGGAACAACAGAAAATATCCGAAAACCCTCAGACCACATTCGGGTTATTCATGGAGACTGGAGGCAAGGTGATTTCTGCTGCATCTGCGAGTGTGACGGGTGCGAATACTGTCATCGGACAGACAGTGACGGCTGATACGGGTGATGGCGCACCCTCGATATCGTTTTATCTGACTTATCAAAACGATGGAATCACAGTCAGCAGAAGCCTGGGGACAATTGTTATCGTGCTGCAGAACGAAAACGGAGCAAAAATTTCACTGAATGTGGAAATCGTTACGAAGGCAAGCAGACTTGCGGATCAGACGGTGGATCTCTATGCAACGCAGACCGGGAGTTATACCGGCAGGCTGGTCATTCCCTCCGGGGAGAGCCGCAGCCTGCGGTTAACCGGAGTTGAAAAAACTGGAACCGGCCTTACACCTGCAGGGGGCGCACTTACAGGTCATCAGTTTTCTGTGACCATGCAGCCGGTAAAGTCTCAGGGCTGGAAAACATCGGGGCTGATGACGGAGCCGTTCGATCTGGAAGGCTACGGTTCAGCAGTTCCGATCGGAAATACGGACAGCCGGTATCAGGCGCCTGTAGAATTTACACTTAACAACGTATCGGATTTTCAGGCGAAGCCTGATATTGATCAGGTGACACTTACATTTGAGGACGGCACCGGCAGCGCCAGGATCACTCTGAATATACACTGGCAGGAATCGGTGGTATCCGACGTATGTACGATGAGAGGAAGACAATACAATGGCCAAACTTCACAGGGAGAGGTGAACATTTCTCAAAAGAGTGCTGCCACCGCTGTGTTTACGCTGAGCAGTGCAACGACAGCCGGTGATCTTTGGCTGGAGCTTAGAAGGGGTGGGGGGGAAGCAGTGCTTCCTGCCGGAACAAGCCTGACCCTGCTTGGACTTAACGATTTTTATAGTTATAAAACGACGGGGACAGAGACAAAAATCGGGCTGAATGATTTCACAGAAATGTGGAACAGCAGCCGTCCGGCAGGCAATATTGCAAAAGGAACGCAGCTGACCGTAATCATGGACTTTGGCGCTGTAGAAACATTGGCAAACGGCGATTACAGTCTGCGGCTCCGCAACAATACCGGGGCGGATTCCAAGGGGGCTGACTTTACCGTGAACAACAGCGGGGCAAAACTCGCCCTGTCTGTCAGCGACGGACTCTCCAGGGGAGAACATGCGGTTACACTGACAATCGCACCTGATTCGGATACACGTTTTACGGACGGTGCTGTGGCAGTGCTCTCCCCGGAAAACGGCAATGCATTTCCCGTCGGTACAGTTTTTACTTACGGGGATAAGACGTATTACCCGAGCGGAGGTAAAGTTTATGTTCCGCTTGAGGGCAGCGGTGCACATACCGTGTCGATGAATACGGAGTATTCCGCCGGCCTGGAAACTGGTGAATACAGCATTAAGGCAGAACTGTTTCCATGCGGATGGAATGCAGGAAACATTCCCGGGGCTGTCAGGATCTCCTCTGCGGTCTGCCGGGTGACGGATAATCCTGCTTACGGTCTTTTAGTCACCCTGAAAAATAAAGAGCGGGTGGCGCAGGCTGGTCAGGCGCTTCTGTTTACTGCAGAATATGCCGTTCTGGGTACCGGAGCGGATTCGGCTGTGATCGATGTCCGTGTACAGAAGAAGAACGGTGAAGATTATGAGGATGCCGGGTACTGGACGGCAAATGGAAATACGATTCAGACGGGGGATGGAACACAGGAACTGACAGTTACGGTGCCACAGGATTTGGAATCAGGAACCTACAGGCTGTTCTTTGTCCTGGGGGACCAGGAGGTGCCTTATAATATACTGATCAATTAGAAGGGTTCATGGTATCGTGCTGCCGCACCGATGATGAAAATCTTAGAGCTTATAAACTGAGAATTTTTTATGTACACCTGAATCATACCTGTGCTATAATGAAAAACCTAAGGACAATTGAAAAAATGATTTTCTTCTATCCATTGCCATGGAACGCGGAATTGGGTGAAAATCCCGGCGAGTCGGTCACTGTGAAGCCTTTTATAAGGATAAGTCAGACACGCGAGAAGAAAACGGTGCTTCTGCCGGAACCGGAAGCACGCTTCTATGGGACGGCTGTTTTAGCGTTACCATTTTGGATGCGTGTTCTCTTCGGGGGATGCGCTTTTTCTTTTGCCAAAAGGAGGAGTAAAAAATGGCAAAAAAATATTCTTATTATTCACACGAGAAATGCGAGTATTTCCCCTGCCACAACAAGGGGGATCGGGATAATTTCAACTGCCTGTTTTGTTATTGCCCCTTGTATGTACTGGGGGATCGCTGCGGAGGGGATTTTTCTTATCTGCCAAACGGGTACAAGGACTGCAGTAAATGTCTATACCCGCATTTACGGGAAAATTATGAAAAGATCACAGGACGCTACAGTGAAATCCTCTCGGCAATGCAGCACACAAAAGAAATGGGATGAGCAGGCTTATTTTAAAAAGGCCTGGCATTAGAATGAATTAGTTGCTTTTTTTTCTAAAGAAAACTATAATACCTTCATAAAGAAAGGTAAAGGAACGGTAGCGATGAGAATTACGATCAGGCAGATTGCGGAAAAGGCAGGGGTATCCAGAGGGACAGTAGACCGGGTACTGAACAACCGCGGCAAGGTGCGGCCAGAAGTGGAGGAAAAGGTAAGGCAGATCGCAGATGAACTGGGATATCGGCCCAATCTTCTGGGCCGCGCGCTGGGAATGAGCAAAAACAATATTAAGATCGGGGTGATATCGCAGGCGGCGGATACTCCCTTTATAAAGGCTGCACTGAGAGGCGTAGAAGCCGCCACTCTCGAGGTGGAAAATTTTGGGGGGAGTGTGATACAGCAGAAAATTACAGGAATCAGTGCCGAAAAGACTCTGAAGGCAATGGATGATATGCTCAGGCAGGAGGTGAATGCCATCGCGATGATGCCGGTTGAGGATGAGCGGATCAGGGAGCAGATCAATCTGTTTTCCAGGGAATATAAAATACCGATTGTAACATTTAATTCGGATATCGATGGAACTGACAGGATTTGTTTTGTGGGTCAGAACGCAGTCATGTGCGGGAAAACGGCTGCAGCTCTGATGGGAGAGTTTTTCAGAGAAAATGGCGGGAAAATTGCGGTTATCTCTGGATTTGCCTCTAATACATCACTGAGTAACCGTGTGCGCGGTTTTCGTGAAGTCATGAGAAAACAGTTTCCGAAGATTCAGCTGCTGGATACTGTCTACTGTGAAGAAAATGATGAGAAGGCGGAGAAACTGATGGAGGAGATCCTTCGGGAACACCCTGACCTTGGCGGAGTATATATGACATGCTACGGTGAGGTTGGGGTCTGCCAGTGCCTGAAAAAAACTCACAGAGATCAGGATATTGTCATGGTTGCAAGTGACCTGATGGGGAAGAATTATGAACTGCTGAATAAGGGGTTTCTCAATCTGCTGATCGGGCAGGAGGCGGCAGGCCAGGGTTATGAGCCCGTTATGATTCTCTATCGACTGCTCTTCAACGGTGAGCCGCCGAAGCAGGAATACCACTATACAGACATCGTGATCAAAACAAAATATAATATCTAGGACAACAACAGTTGAGGCCCGCCGTAAAAATGCACAAAAAAACAAGCAAAATTTAGAGGCTATTAACTATTGTGTGCCCGAACACATTATGGTATAATGTACTCAACAAATAGATGTGCCCGAACACATGCACTATTTTTCTTAGAAAGGACATGAAAAGATGAAAATTGGATTTAATGAAGCAACTGCACTGAAATGCGAAGGACAGTCTCTGATGGCAGACCTGGAGATGTGTGAAAAATACGGATTTGATTACTTTGAAATCCGCTACGACTGCATCGCAAAATATATTCAGGAAGGCCATACACTGGAAGAGCTGGGAGAGTGGTTTAAAAACCATAACATCAAACCATGGGCTTACAATACACTGGAATTCTTTAACCAGCTGGATCCATTCCAGACTCTGGCCATGGACTGGCACCTTGACTGGATCAAGGAAGTGTGTGAAGCAATCGGGATGAAGATGCTGATCGCTGTTCCGTCCTTCAACGTAGGACTGGACAAGAGCGTAAATGATATCAAAAAAGAAGCAGCAGCGAGACTGCGTTACATCGCTGAGAAAATGGGTCCGGACATCCGCGTATCCCTGGAGTTCTGCGGTGTGCCGACATGTTCGGTCAATCAGTTCCAGACAGCATACGATGTGGTGGAAGAAGCAGGACTTCCCAATGTAGGGGTAACGCTGGATACCTTCCATTTCCATGAAATGGGATCCAGCCTGGAAGCGCTGAAAAAGGCTGATCCGAAGAAGATCTTCGTATACCATCTGAATGACTGTGAAGACCTGCCGATCGGATCCTGCGGCGATGACAAACGTCTGTGGCCGGGTGAGGGTGTTGTGGATCACGAGTCTATCGCAGCTGCACTGAATGAGATCGGATTTGACGGCGTTTGTACGATCGAAGAGTTCCGTCCGGAATACTACGCGATGAATCACGAGGAGAATATCAGGAAAGCGGCTGAAGTGACAAAAGCATTTGTTGCAAAATACTACGCATAACAGCCGGAGCAAATAGCTGATCGCAGGATAGGACCCAGAGAATTGTATAGAGTTTTTTATACCGGGATGCACCGCAAATGTATGACATTTGCGGTGCATTTCTGTACGGGGACTATTTACTGACGGATAGCTTCAAAAAAGAAGTGGTTAAACAGTTCAAGTTCATCGTACATAATGCCGTGCGCGCTGTCCGGCAGGGTGATCAGTGTTGAACCCTGGATGCTTTCATGCTGAATCCGGACAAGGTCACTGGAGACTACGGTGTCTTTTGCGCCGTGTATGATCCAGGTCGGGACATGTACATACCGGAGATCTTCACGGCCGTCTTCGTCACGCAGCGCAATCGCTGACTGGACGGTACCGATACCGGAGG
>NZ_JAKNTI010000004.1:0-4728 GCF_022440585.1 Lawsonibacter sp. OA9 | reverse complement strand
GGTCGTCATACGCTGTAAAAAGCTAAGATACCGGAGGTTTTTTATGAATTCCTATGCCCGTCTCATCAATCGCGAACACCGTTTATCAGAAACCTACGTACCAAAAGACCTGACGGAAGCCGTCTTCCCATTCTGCGCTCCCCGCGGGGACAGCAAAAAGCTGATGCGCAAAGAGGCCGCCGATTGGGCTGCCCTTCTCTTCGCCCAGGCGAGGTGGGAAGGGATTCAGCTGTACGGGGTTTCCGGCTACCGGTCGTATGCACGCCAGAAAGAAATCTACGACGAAAGAATCGCAATACTTGAAGATCCGGAAGATAACCTGTTTATCGCACCGCCGGGTGCCAGTGAACATCAGAGCGGACTGGCCCTTGATGTCTCGTGCAAAAGCATTGACTATGATCTGACCGACGAGTTTGCACGCACCAGAGAAGGTAAATGGCTCGCCAAAAATGCTGCTCTTTTTGGTTTTATCCTGCGTTATCCGGCCTGCAAGACGGAAATAACCGGATATGCCTGGGAACCCTGGCATATCCGGTATGTGACACGTTCACTGGCTCTTTACCTCACACTGACTGGTCTGACACTCGAAGAGTTTTATCTGATGTAGACAGATGCCAGCTCAGCATACGCGATGAATTCAGCACTACAAATATAGAAGAAGCATTGTGGATCAGTGCGCCGACAACCGGGTTCAGAAAGCCCAGCCCAGACAGCAGTACACCGCATATATTGACAATACAGGCAAATACAATGATGTTCTGCCGGATAACATGCGCGGTCCGTCTTGAAAGCGCGAGCGTAAACGGAAACGCCTCTATATTATCAGCCATAAAAGCGATATCGGCCGTTTCCACCGCCACATCTGTTCCGGCAGCTCCCATTGCAATCCCCACATCTGCAAGTGCCAGCGCCGGCGCATCATTGACTCCATCCCCCACCATCGCCACTTTCTCGCCTTGTTTTTTCAGTTCTTCCAGATACTTCAGCTTCTCATCCGGTAAAAGTCCTGCATGATATTCTGTGATGCCCGCCTGGCTGCATATTTCCTTAGCGGTGGCTTCATTGTCCCCCGTCAGCATCACAATCCGGTCAATCCCCATCTCCCGCAGTGACTGTATCGTCTCCGGGACAGATTCCCTCAGCGTATCTGCCACGGAAATCCCGCCCAGTATTCTCCGTCCGCTGACAATCAGCATGGCTGTCCTTCCAAGCTTTTCTTCACGGTCCAGAAATTCCTCTGCCTTTCCATCATCAGGCTCACAGTTCTCGAGAATTTTCCTATTGGACACCTCATAAACTGCGCCCTGCACACTCACCCGGACTCCCCTGCCAAAAAGCATTTCAAATTCGCCGTCAGCAACCCCGGACATATCCATCTTCTTTACATTTTTTAAATAGTCTATGACGGCACCCGCTATCGGATGCTGCGAATTTTTCTCGGCAATTCCAAGCGCCTCCAGCGTCTCTGGCTCAGAACCCCACGAGACAAAGGATACCACTCTCGGTCTGCCCTTTGTCAGCGTACCCGTCTTGTCAAGGCAGACCGCCGTAATTTCAGCGCATCGTTCAATCGAACTGCCGCCCTTCAGGATAATTCCGCGTTTTGCCGCGTTTCCTACACTGGCGATCACTGCCGTGGGCGTCGCAAGGACCAGTGCACACGGACATGCAATCACAAGAATTGTCATCACCCGCATAATGTCTCTGGTGGCAATCCCTACGATTGCACAGATAATAAGTATCACCGGCAGAAAATAATTTGCAAATGTATCTGCGATTCTCTGTGTACTTCCCTTATTCTCCTGTGCTTCCCGAACAGTACCGATGATCTTACCCAGAACTGTATCGCTTCCGATCTTAACAGTTTTTATTTCGATAACACCGTTTTCATTCAGCGCACCCACAAATACCGTATCATCGACCGTTTTATCTACAGGCAGACTCTCCCCGGTTATAGAAGCTTCATTGACAGAAGCCTGCCCCTTTATTATGACACCGTCTACGGGTATCCGTTCTCCCGGAATGACCTTCAGGATATCTCCGGGGCGGACTGTCCTGATAGATACTTCCCTGAACTCCTCATCTATGTACTTTCTGCATACAGGCGGAACCAGGGATATCAGATCCCTGACTGCATTTTTTGTGCGTTCCATCGTAAGCTCTTCCAGCGCTTCCCCAAAGATCATCATAAATGATACGATCGCTCCCGACAGATATTCACCTACATACGTAGTCCCGACAAGTGCAAAAACTACCAGAACACCTGCGGTAACCTTCTTTAAAGAAATTACCGCGGACACTGTCGACCAGCAGACATATCCCCCTGCCAGGGTTAGTGGAATAACCGAAAACGGTATGGTAAACGGTATGTGCAGACCAAAATCCAATAGTGCAGCAACAACAATCAGAATCGCTATAAGCGCCGGGAACCTCATGGTCTTCCATAACATTTTTTTCATCATCAGGACTCCCCGCGGCGATGTCTCCTGAAAATGGAATCTTTCTTTTTCCCTTTATTTTCGCCGCTTTCCTCATGGCGATGGCGGTGATGGCGTTCCTCATCCGGGACGCCAAAGATATCGTCCATATCCTCCACCCCATCCAGTACTCCGTGTTTTCCTTCATGCAAAATAAGTGTATCCGGCACTACGGTTTCATTCATTTTGTTCATCTGTACTAACATAACAGTCCCTCCTTCTCATATCCCCCCTGGGGGGATATTTTACTAGTATTATAACACTTCTGAAGAAGGTGTCAAGAAGGAGTCCGCACATTATTAGTTTTCCATCTGCTTACCGAGAAAAACAGCCGCCATCTGTGCCATTTTCTTCTCCGCTTCGCCTATCTCTTTTTTCCCGCTTGCAATGATAACGGACCCGATGGCGTCACCGGCACTGATGATCGGCTGAATAACTGCTGACATATGATTCTCATCCTGTGATTCCACGAAACGAATGTGTTTATCGCTGTTTGCTGCAATCTGCGCACTTTCCCTGTTTGCGATCATTTTTTCCAGTTCAGGGCTGATCGCTTTCTGATTATATTCCTTCTGTTCCGGACCCGCCGCTGCCACGATCTGATCATGGTCAGAGATACAGGCAAGACATCCCGTAACAAAAGAAATTGCATCTGCAAATTCTCTGGCATATTTACTCAGTTCTCCTATAGGTGAATACTTTTTCAGAACGATCTCGCCTTCCCGTCCGGTGAAAATTTCCATCGGCTCACCTTCCCGGATGCGAAGTGTCCTTCGGATTTCTTTCGGCACCACCACACGTCCCAAGTCATCAATACGGCGTACAATTCCCGTTGCTTTCATATTCCGATTCCTCCGTTGTCTTTATCTGTTAATCCGTTTATACGATTTGATACTATTATCTGTTATAAAATGGATTAATATACACATAACGACATAGGAAAAGGAAGATTTTCCTTGCTTTTATTTTTTAATCTGATTATTCAGTTTTCGCATTTCAGGAACAATAAAAAGCGCAACGATGACTGCAGACGCGACATCCGCAACAGGCGCGGAGTAGAGTATTCCATCCAGTCCCATGAAAAGCGGCAGAATGAGGATCAGTGGTATCAGCAGGAGCAGCTGGCGGAGCATGGAAAGCAGTGAAGCCTTTAATGGCTGTCCCGTTGCCTGAAAATAATTCGTGGATACAATTTGAAAACCGGCACAGAAAATGCTGAACAGATAAGTCCGCAGGCATTTTACTGCAAAATCAGTAAACTCCTGGTTTTCTTTTCCAAAAAGCCCGATTATCGCCTCCGGCCGGGTCTGGCATACGATCCACCCAAGAAAGATCAAAACCGTAGCCGATACTGCCGCCCATATGTATGTCTCTTTGATCCTGCGGTATTTTCCGGCTCCCCGGTTATATCCCAGGATGGGCTGTGCTCCGATTCCAACTCCTATACCAACCGCCCCCATAATCATGGCTATTTTCATTACGATACCCATTGCGCTCAAAGCAACATCTCCGCCAATCGGACTTTTATCGCCATAGTACACAAGGGAATTATTCATCACCACCTGCATGATACAGGCGACGGACTGTGTGATCCCGGAAGATATGCCAAGTGTCAGAAAACTTCCGATAAGTTTTCCTTTCAGCCTCATCTGCTTTCTTCTGATCCTCATATGGAGAGGATTCTTCGACGAACGCATAAAGTAAACGCTCAGGACGATCGCTGAGATGATCTGCGAGGTAATGGTCGCAACCGCAGCTCCCTTTACACCCCAGTGAAATACAAAGATATATATGGGGTCAAGAATTGTATTTAAACCAGCTCCAATGAGCATGCCATACATGGAAAGCCTGGGATGGCCATCAGTTCTTGCCAGATTTGAAAGCACAATGCTGACCATGTTGAACGGGGTTCCCAGCAGTATGATTGATGTATAATCAACAGCATAGGGCATCACTGTCTCTGTTGCCCCAAATACCTTTAATATCGGACGGAGAAATGTAAGCCCGAGCGCCATTAAAACAACGCTTATTAAAATGGTAAAGACAAAGGCATTGTTTAAAGTTTTTTCTGCCTCATCTTCTTTTTTCTCGCCCAGCCTTATCGCCGCGTGGGCGCTGCTTCCGGAACCAATCAGTGTTCCAAATGCAAGCAGAAGCGTCATAATCGGGAATGCTACTGTTGTCGCAGCATTTCCCAGGTAACCGATGCCCTGCCCGATAAAAATCTGGTCAACAATATTATAGATAGAAT
>NZ_JAKNTI010000028.1:0-7560 GCF_022440585.1 Lawsonibacter sp. OA9 | reverse complement strand
TATCCTGTACATGCAATACCGAATCCCAGTATCAAGCTGGAGTAAAGCTCCATGGGGTCTTTCCGTCCTGGCGCAGGTAACCAGCATCTTCACTGGTACTTCAATTTCACCGGATGCATTGTCGAGACAGTGCTCAAATCATTACGCCTTTCGTGCGGGTCGGAACTTACCCGACAAGGAATTTCGCTACCTTAGGACCGTTATAGTTACGGCCGCCGTTTACTGGGGCTTAAATTCAAAGCTTCGCCTTGCGGCTAACCTCTCCTCTTAACCTTCCAGCACCGGGCAGGCGTCAGCCCATATACCTCACCTTTCGGTTTTGCATAGACCTGTGTTTTTGCTAAACAGTTGCTTGAGCCTATTCTCTGCGGCCATCTTTCGATGGCACCCCTTCTCCCGAAGTTACGGGGTCATTTTGCCGAGTTCCTTAACAATGCTTCTTCCGTCGGCCTTAGGATTCTCTCCTCATCCACCTGTGTCGGTTTACGGTACGGGTACACGGTAAACAATAGCGGCTTTTCTTGATACATGGCTCATGCACTTCCCTACTTTATTTCGGTCCGCATCACGCCTTCGGATTGTAAGGCGGATTTGCCTGCCTTACTCCTACCTCGCTTGCCCCTGGATTCCATTCCAGGGTTGCACTTTCCACATATGTCCCCACAGTTCTGTTACCTTGCAGTACAGGAATCTCAACCTGTTGTCCATCGACTACGGCTTTCGCCCTCGCCTTAGGCCCCGACTTACCCAGAGCAGATCAGCTTTACTCTGGAAACCTTGGATATTCGGCCGAGAGGATTCTCACCTCTCTCTCGCTACTCATTCCGGCATTCTCTCTTCAAGACTCTCCACGGCTCCTTACGGTACCGCTTCTTCGCGTCTTCAATGCTCCTCTACCGATGGTATTGCTACCATCCCACGGCTTCGGTGTTGTGTTTCAGCCCCGGACATTTTCGGCGCAGGACCTCTCGACTAGTGAGCTATTACGCACTCTTTGAATGTATGGCTGCTTCTGAGCCAACATCCTAGTTGTCTTCGAAATCCCACATCCTTTTCCACTTAACACACACTTTGGGACCTTAGCCGGTGGTCTGGGCTCTTTCCCTTTTGACTATCCAACTTATCTCGTATAGTCTGACTCCCATGAATCATCTTACTGGCATTCGGAGTTTGATATTCTTCGGTAAGCTTTGACGCCCCCTAGGAAATTCAGTGCTCTACCTCCAAAAGACTCTCATGAGGCTAGCCCTAAAGCTATTTCGAGGAGAACCAGCTATCTCCGGGTTCGATTGGAATTTCTCCCCTATCCACACCTCATCGCCACCCTTTTCAACGGATGTGCGTTCGGTCCTCCATTGCCTTTTACGGCAACTTCAACCTGGACATGGATAGATCACCCGGTTTCGGGTCTACTCTGACTGACTTAATCGCCCTATTAAGACTTGGTTTCCCTTCGGCTCCACACCTTGAAGTGCTTAACCTTGCCAGCCAGCGTAACTCGCCGGACCGTTCTACAAAAAGTACGCGGTTCCACCTGTAAAGTGGTTCCACAGTTTGTAAACACAGGGTTTCAGGTTCTCTTTCACTCCCCTCCCGGGGTCCTTTTCACCTTTCCTTCACAGTACTATGCGCTATCGGTCACTAAGGAGTATTTAGCCTTGGGGGGTGGTCCCCCCGACTTCCCGCAAGGTTTCTCGTGTCTCGCGGTACTTTGGATCCTGCTCGCTCTCGCCTGCTTTCGTATACGGGGCTTTCACCCTCTCTGGCTGGCTTTCCCAAAACCATTCTACTAGCATTGAAGTCACTTTCTGCAGTCCGTAACCCCAGCATGCACGCATGCTGGTTTAGGCTCCTTCCATTTCGCTCGCCGCTACTTTGGAAATCGATGTTTCTTTCTTTTCCTCCGGGTACTTAGATGTTTCAGTTCCCCGGGTTCCCCTCCATACGTTATGAATTGGCGTATGGATACATACCGTTTGGGTATGCAGGTTTCCCCATTCAGAGATCTCCGGATCGTAGGATATTTGCTCCTCCCCGAAGCTTTTCGCAGCTTATCACGTCTTTCATCGGCTCTTAGTGCCAAGGCATCCACCCTGCGCTCTTTCTTGTTTGACCTTCCTGCTCCAATAGCGTTTGGAACAGTCGGTACTTGCGATGCTTTCGCATCGAGCGTTTCGTTTCATTGCGTTTACAATGTTTGATTCACCACATGCATCTCTGCCTGTGGTTCCTCGGATGTCTTTTCCTATCTCTAACGTTTCTTGCTTATCAGCTTCGCTGATAAGAGATGTTATCAATATAGATATTTTCGTATATGCGGTTTTCAAGGTACATACTGCGACAATCAGATTCCTGATGGAGACACATGGAAGCTTGCTTCCATCTGCTTTGTTCCGGTATGTTTCCATACCGAATGGAGATGGAGGGATTCGAACCCTTGACCCCCTGCTTGCAAGGCAGGTGCTCTCCCAACTGAGCTACACCCCCATGGGTCTTATTTATTATTGCTTTTTCAAATGGATTTTTCCTGTTTTAGGAAGTTTCACCTAATGGGCTTAAGTGGGCCTTTCCTCCTCTATTGAGAAGTTTCCACTTAATGGGCTTAAGTGGGCCTTTCCTCCTCTACCGAGAAGTTTCCACTTAATGGGCTTAAGTGGACTCGAACCACCGACCTCACGCTTATCAGGCGTGCGCTCTAACCAGCTGAGCTATAAGCCCTTTTTTCGGAAGTTCGCTTCACTTCGTTTTGCGAACGACCTGAAAAACTAAATTCATCCTTCGCTCTCGCTCGGATTCATTAACTTTTTTATGGTCTGGCAGCCACCTACTCTCCCACACCGTCACCAGTGCAGTACCATCGGCCGCTTAAGTCTTAACCATCGTGTTCGGGATGGGTACGGGTGTTTCCCCTAAGCGCATCGCCACCAGAAACATTGAACACTTAGCGAGGCCCTTCCGAGCTTAGTGTGAAAGCTGTTCTACGTCAGTGGAACTTCTTCTGCTTACGTTGTGTAGTAAGCTGCTCTTTTTTTCCTCACCAGTGCGTTATCTCTTCGATAACTCAACAGTAAAACACATCTCTTCACCGTGGTCACTAACCTTATGCTTCGCTTTCGCTCGCATTCGCTAAGTGTCCAGGCGGGCTTTCGCACTAGATTCGACCTTCGCCTTCCGGCTCGTTCTCATCAAATGCTCAATGCCTACTTCTTCTTCCTTAGAAAGGAGGTGATCCAGCCGCACCTTCCGATACGGCTACCTTGTTACGACTTCACCCCAGTTATCGGCTCCACCTTCGACTGCTCCCTCCTTACGGTTGGGTCACAGGCTTCGGGCATATCCGACTCCCATGGTGTGACGGGCGGTGTGTACAAGACCCGGGAACGTATTCACCGCGACATTCTGATTCGCGATTACTAGCGATTCCAGCTTCATGTAGTCGAGTTGCAGACTACAATCCGAACTGAGACGTTATTTTTGGGATTTGCTGACACTCGCGTGATCGCTTCCCTTTGTTTACGCCATTGTAGCACGTGTGTAGCCCAAATCATAAGGGGCATGATGATTTGACGTCATCCCCACCTTCCTCCAGGTTATCCCTGGCAGTCTCCCTAGAGTGCCCAACTTCACTTGCTGGCTACTAAGGATAAGGGTTGCGCTCGTTGCGGGACTTAACCCAACATCTCACGACACGAGCTGACGACAACCATGCACCACCTGTCTTAACTGCCCCGTAGGGAAGGCCCCGTTACGGACCGGTCAGTTAGATGTCAAGACTTGGTAAGGTTCTTCGCGTTGCTTCGAATTAAACCACATGCTCCACCGCTTGTGCGGGTCCCCGTCAATTCCTTTGAGTTTCATTCTTGCGAACGTACTCCCCAGGTGGTATACTTATTGCGTTTGCTGCGGCACCGAAGGGCTTTGCCCCCCGACACCTAGTATACATCGTTTACGGCGTGGACTACCAGGGTATCTAATCCTGTTTGCTCCCCACGCTTTCGAGCCTCAACGTCAGTGATCGTCCAGTAAGCCGCCTTCGCCACTGGTGTTCCTCCTAATATCTACGCATTTCACCGCTACACTAGGAATTCCACTTACCTCTCCGACACTCCAGCTTAATAGTTTCCAATGCAGTCCAGGGGTTGAGCCCCCGCCTTTCACATCAGACTTACTATGCCGTCTACGCTCCCTTTACACCCAGTAAATCCGGATAACGCTTGCCCCCTACGTATTACCGCGGCTGCTGGCACGTAGTTAGCCGGGGCTTCTTAGTCAGGTACCGTCATTTTCTTCCCTGCTGATAGAGCTTTACATACCGAAATACTTCTTCGCTCACGCGGCGTCGCTGCATCAGGGTTTCCCCCATTGTGCAATATTCCCCACTGCTGCCTCCCGTAGGAGTTTGGGCCGTGTCTCAGTCCCAATGTGGCCGGTCACCCTCTCAGGTCGGCTACTGATCGCGGGCTTGGTGGGCCGTTACCCCACCAACTACCTAATCAGACGCGGGTCCATCGTATACCACCGGAGTTTTTCACACCGAGTCATGCGACTCTGTGCGCTTATGCGGTATTAGCAGTCATTTCTAACTGTTATCCCCCTGTATACGGCAGGTTACCCACGCGTTACTCACCCGTCCGCCACTCAGTCACATAATACTTCTTTCCGAAGATGTCCGTTTTATGTGCTTCGTTCGACTTGCATGTGTTAAGCACGCCGCCAGCGTTCATCCTGAGCCAGGATCAAACTCTCAAATTAAGTGTTCGTTCCAGTTCAAGATAACTCTTGGCTATCTTATCCCTTTTACTGTTGGTTTTGACTTTTCGTCAATTTAATGAAATTCTTTTTTAGAATTTTCAAGGATGTGTTTTACTGTTCAGTTATCAAAGTTCATTGTTTGCTGTGCTTGTCTGTATCAGCGACAGCTATAATAGAATATCATATGATTGATTGTCTGTCAATACTTTTTTAAAAACTTTTTGTTTTTTATTTCCAGGTCTTAAAAAGACGGAGAAGGAGGGATTTGAACCCTCGCGCCGCGTAAACGGCCTATACCCTTAGCAGGGGCACCTCTTCAGCCACTTGAGTACTTCTCCTCAATCTGAATTACCTTTAATAATATGATATTTTACGCGTTCACTCATTTGTGACGCATTGATTATTATACAAAAGTAGTAAATGTTTGTCAATCATTTTTTAGCAGATTCTTCAATTTTTTTATTTATTTTTTCCTGTATCATTTTTTTAACTGTTTTTGCGATTTCAACCGACTTTAAATCCTTGTAATCTTCATAATATAATGGCTTTAAATAATGTACCTGAACCGTCACCGGTTCTATCGAATTGGTATCAAATGGTTTATAAGAATCTATAACTGCAACGGGGACGATCGGACACTTGGCTTTAATAGCCGCCTTAAAACTTCCACCCTTAAAATCCTGAAGATTATTCCCATTCCTGGAGCGTGTCCCTTCTGCAAAAATCACATAGTTGATTCCATTTTTTACATCCTCAGCCATATCCAGTATCACCTTCATAGCCTGACGCACATCTTCTCTGTCAATTGCCCTTGCACGCATCACCGAAAACACCTGCTTGAGGAACGGAATATTTTGAACTTCTTTTTTCATCACTACACTGAAAGGATGGTTACAGCTCTCAACAAAAGCTAGCACATCAAATAATCCCTGATGATTAGGATAAAGGATAAACCCATCCTCACTCGGAAGATGATCCAGGCCAGTCGCCTGAATCGTCACTCTTCCTCCTTTATTGGCATTGACTGTTATCTTCTTCAACAGTGAAAATCTTTCTTCCACTGTATGTTTGTCGTTCTTTCTTCCATATAACACAAGCTGTAAAAACCAGTATGGGGCAAATAATATATTATTTAACACCATCAACATAATTCTCTTCACTATCTTCTTTTCACTTTCTACTCTGCTTTGTAATTTTGTATTGCAGTCTCATACAGATTATTTCCTTCAGAATCAATAACAACAATTACCGGGAAATTTTCTACCGTCATCTTTCGGATAGCTTCTGTTCCAAGATCATCATATGCAATAACTTCGGAATCAACAATACACTTTGACAGTAATGCTCCCGCACCTCCGACAGCTGCAAAGTAAACAGAATTGTTTCTTATTATAGCCTGTCTTACATCTTCTGTCCTTTTTCCCTTTCCAATCATACCACCCATGCCCAGATCAAGCAGTTTTGGAGTATACTTATCCATTCTGCTCGCTGTAGTAGGTCCCGCTGATCCTATTACCCTTCCCTCTCTGGCTGGAGAAGGTCCCATATAATATATAATGTTTCTTTCTATATCGAGAGGAAGTTCTTCCTTATTCTGAATTGCCTCAAACATTTTTTTATGAGCAGCATCTCTCGCACTGTAAATAGTTCCTGTTAAATATACATAATCGCCGGATTTTAATTTCCTGGTCTCTTCCTTTGTCATTGGAACTTTAATATGTCTGTCCATGATATACTCACCTTTCTCTAAATTGTTCTCACTACATGCCGATTTACATGGCAGCAGATGTTAACACCAACAGGAAGCCCTGCAATATGTGTAGGATATGTATTGATATTGACAGCCAGTGCAGTTACTCTGCCTCCTAAACCGCCGGGACCAATTCCGAGACCGTTAATTGTCTGAAGCAGTTCCTCTTCCAGTTCTTTAACATAAGGTATAGACGAATGTTCATTTACATTCCTTGTCAGCGCCTGTTTTGCCATAATTGCACATTTTTCAAAAGTTCCTCCTATGCCTATGCCCACCACCATTGGAGGACATGCATTTGGTCCGGCATCTTTTACGGCTGTGAGGACAGCATCTTTTACGCCATCAATTCCATCTGCCGGTTTTAACATGAATATACGGCTCATATTTTCACTTCCAAATCCTTTGGGTGCAACAGTTATTTTTACTTTATCCCCAGGTACAATTGTATAATGTATGATTCCCGGTGTATTGTCTTTCGTATTTTCCCGAATCAATGGGTCATTCACTACTGATTTTCTTAAAAATCCTTCCACATACCCCTGTCTGACACCTTCATTTACGGCAGCTTCCAACTCACCGCCAATAAAGTGTACATCCTGTCCAATTTCAAGGAAAATTACAGCCATTCCCGTATCCTGACAAATAGGGATCATATCTTCCTCTGCTATTTTTAAATTTTCCTGAAGCTGATGTAAAATCTGTCTGCCAAGCTCAGACTCTTCCATATTTACTGCTTCCTTCATGCGGCAGTCCATACTTCAGAAAGCACATGATTAGCCTGTATACACATATCTTTGATATTTTCCGTTAATTTATTCACATTTATCTCACGGATCATGTTTTTTCTCTCCTTTTTTCGTCATGCTCTTTTTATTATCATCTATTAAAATAAAAATTGCAACCGTAAATTATGCAGTACAAGCTGTCCTTCTGCACAAAGATTTCCTTAAATAAAATTTTATCCACATCCATATGGTATATACTATAAAATCCTGTGGATCTTCTGGACAGCAGTCCTGATTCATGGATGATAAAAAGCCGGTTATCAAAAAAAA
>NZ_JAKNTI010000009.1:0-8291 GCF_022440585.1 Lawsonibacter sp. OA9 | reverse complement strand
ATAATCAATACCGCAGATCTGTCCGGCCTCCTCAATATCTTCACGAACCGGATTGCCTTCCAGTTTTCCTGCACAAGCCTCCGGTTTTACCATCTGACTGTGGTTGGACTGAATCGCATCACGGGTGGAAACGCCCGGCATGATAGCTTTAGCTCCCCCGCTGTACCCGGCAAAATAATGGTATTCGATATTACCCAGACAGATTCTTCTGTCCGCCTCTGCAACAACACGCACAACATCGACCGGGGTACCATGTGAAGTAGTTCCCATATGTACACAGTCTGTGGCATCACCGTCTATACAGGTGATTTCTTCATATGCACGCTCTCCAGCCAGTTTCTTCATCTCCTCCGGAGTATGCATTCTGTGGCTTCCAAGCGCAAATACCAGCGTAATATCCTCTTTTTTGATCCCCACATCATACAACGCATCCAAAAGTGGAGGCATCACAACATATGTGGGCATCGGACGTGTGATATCACTGGTAACAATCGCAATTTTCTCACCCGGTTTTACCACTTCGGAAAGAAGCGGGGCGCCAACAGGCTGAGAAAGTGCCCGACGCACTTCCTCTTCACCCATCAGTTCATGTTCAACCTGGTTTGCGTGCAGCACATCCATGACGTTCTCGTCCGGTAGCTCCACCGTCTGAACCGTAGTTCCAAAACCAAATTCTAACTTCATATTATTCTCCTAAGCAAATGTTTTTGCAGCATAGCGCAGCGCCTTTACAACCGGAAGTTCTTCTCCCGAAAGAAATCTGATCAATGCGCCTCCTGCCGTACAGATATAGGACATCTGATCTTTCAGATCATATTTCTCTGTGGCGGTTACGCTGTCGCCGCCGCCAATCAGAGTATAGCCCTCTGTTTTTGCCAGAGCTTCCCAAACCATTTTCGTCCCGTACTCGGTGATCTCTTCTTCAAAGATCCCCATGGGTCCGTTTACGCATACAGTCTTCGCACCGAGAATAATCTTCTGATACTCATCGGATGCTCTATGTCCGATATCCACAAGCCCTGCATGAGCCGGTATCGAACCAACACCTGCTTCTTTTCTTTCTCCGCCTTCTACGTAAGCGAGATCGCATGGAAGCACAATTTTATCTTTATACTGTTCATAAAGAGGTTTTGCTTTCTCGATCCAGTCCGCGTAGTTGGACTTTACGATAAAGTCCATACTGCCTTTACCGATTTCTTCACCTGCCGCTGCCAGCAGGATATTTGCCACGAGTCCGCCTGTCAGCACCTTGTCAGCAATCCCACGGCTGAGAACAGTCTCCATCATCATAAACGCATCAGAAATCTTCGCTCCGCCCAGCACAAACACGCATGGACGTTCCGGTGTTTCCATGACCTGGGAAACTGCACAGTATTCTTCCTCGAACAGCCTTCCCATTGCCGACGGCATTACCTGTTCAAAGCCGCACAGCGACGGCTGATCGCGATGTGCAGCTGCAAATGCATCGCACACATAGAGATCACCCAGAGGAGCAAGCTTGCGCACCATAAGGGTCTGCGCCTGCTCCTCATGAGACAGATTCAGTTTCAATTCAAACAACGTCTGTTCCTCCGAGACAAAACGAACGTTGTCCAGCAGAAGGATCTCTCCTTCCTGCAAATCGGCAATTGCTTTGCGGGCAGCCGGTCCGCATACGTCATCAATAAATTTGACCTGCTGACCTAATAGTTCGGTCAAAACCTTTGCATGAGGTTCCGTGGTATAAAAGTTTTTATACTCGATATCACTTCCCTGGTGAGCCATCAGTACAACTTTTGCACCCTTGTCCACCATCTCTTTAATTGTAGGAACGCAGGCCTTTATACGATTGATACTCTTCAGCGTATTGGTCTCTTTGTCGACCGGCTGGTTCATATCAACACGGCAGAGCACTGTCTTCCCTTTTAAATCATATTCATCTAATGTTTTTATTCCGAAACGCATTCAATTTTCCCCCGCAAATTCAAACTATTCTGATTAAAGGTTTTTAAAAGCACCGATGTTCAGGTATTTGTTTGTTTCTGCGGTACCTTCTTCACGTGTTGCCTGCATTCCGCATGCTGCACGGATACCATCCATTGTCTCCGGAATTGTTACAGATTCCTGCGGAATGTGGATTCCGAACATGATATCATTTCCAGTCTCTACGATACTGTCAGCCCACAGACCGATTTCATACATATCGCCTCTTGTGTGTCCGAGATCACGGGCATATTTGAAGAATGATGCATTACCCATAAATCCTTCTTCCAGTGTCACGACACGGATACGAGGATGTTTCTCGAATGCCTCCAGCGCCATCTCTTTTGTGATCTTTTCTTTACCTGTTGCCACAACAGTGATGAAATGTCCGTGAGTTACCGGTGTATGTACGAGGATACCTGTCGCATCAACGTGCGGCATGATCGTCATAAGGTCAACTGCCTGATGAGTAGGAGCTTTTTCTACCTGAAGCGCATTTGTCAGTCCACGGTTGTAATCGCCCGGGTCAGCAACACGGCGTACGATTGTGATCGCAACTTTCTCAATGCCGTATGCACGATCCAGACAGTCTACAGTACGGATCAGACCTGTTGTATTACAGGATGTCAGTTTCAGGTAATCTTTATTAACACCTTTTTCAAAGTTAGCATAACCATGGAAGAAAACGTCGGCAACATCATTTTTCTCGCCGCCCTGGAAAATAGCTTTTACACCTTTTGCAGCATAGATCTCTTTGTTTTTCGCTCCAACACCTGCCGGTGAAGAGTCAAGCATGATATCTACTTTGTCCACTAAATCATTAAAGCTTCCGGCTACCGGGATATTATATTTGTCGAAAGCTGCTTTGTCAGCACCATCAACCAGATATAAATCATAAGGCATACCTTTTTCTTTCAGTGCACGTACAGCTAATGTCGGCGCAAAATCTGCAACACCTACCAGCTCCATATCGCCCTGAAGTGCAACACCGTCAGCAAGACGCTGTCCGATGGTACCATAACCTGCTACTCCAACTTTAACTTTTCCCATTTTAAAAACTTCCTCCTTAAAATAATTTACAACAATATCCGTACTGTATTACCATCAAAACCCGGCGCAAATCCTAGCGCTTCACGCCTGTCCTCTATCTGATAATACTCCGATTTTCAATCGTTGTACGCTACTAATATTATATTCTGTCCCCCTTTCCATGTCAACACTTTATTTGGCTGAATTCCACAAGCAGCCATGCCGAAAAATGGTGAATTTTACTGCATGTTTTACAACATGCCAACAGTAACCATTTATAATTGTTTGTGACTTTTTTTGATTTTTTTTGCCCTTTTTTGATTTCTTTTCTATATAAGGAAAGGTCTGTCCGGCCAGACTCCTGACCTTGACAGACCTTTTCTACTTATTCCAATGTCTTAAACTGAATTACTTCATATGACAGCTTATGTAAAATGTGTTTCTTTCATATTATAACATCCCCGGGGAATGTTCTTTTCCTTCTAAATTCTCCCCTGCGCCTCCCGCTCAGCGAGCTCACTCATCATGCGGTTGTAGTTCTTATCGAGGCCGTAGAAGCATGCGATCACCAGCATAATAACCCATACGGCGATCGGCACATACAGATAGGCATTGGATATTGCCGCGTTGGCTGCTGCTCCCTGTACCGCCATCGTTCCATCATATCCGGCTTTCGCAAAATACATACCGAGTACGGCACTCGTGATTCCCGAGCCGAACTTCTGACCCACTGACATAGACGCAAACATAAGGCCTTCCACCCTTGCTCCCAGCTTCCATTGACCGTATTCGATAGCGTCACTCGGGAGTGAAAAGCTTACGCCATAAAAGAATGACATGCCAACGCCGCGCATTGCGGCAGTAATAATAGCAAGCGGCACACTCGTATAATTGCCAATAAAGATAAGCTGCCCGATAATCCCCAGTATGCAGCCGCCAACGATCAGATTTCTCTTTCCAAACCTTGGAAGCAGGACCGGCAGACACAGTATCACAATAACCATCGGAATCTTTTCTGCAAGCGAGATCGGCATTACCAGATCAACATTTCCAAGAATGTACTGACAGTAATAGGTGAGATCTGTCCCTATTATGATCTGATAAACGGTATAGAACAGCATCAATCCCAGTGAAATCAGGAAATAGCGGTTCTTCACCAGAAGCTTCAGCGCCCTGCCCGCAGATATCTTGTCATCCGTCTTTTCTGAAATGCGTACACGCTCACGCGTGCTCGAAAATGTGTTAAACAAGATCAAAACTGACAATACTGCATACGCTGCGGTTACCAGAATCCACGCCATCTGCTCATTCCCGGTCAGGGCGGCCACTTTGTTGATCAGCGGCAGTGTCAGAGCTGTGATGATCATGCTTCCCGTGATGGACAGTGCCATACGGATATTGCAGATAGTCTCGCGCTCATTTCGATTTCTGGTCATATTGGAACCAAGTGTATGGAACGGCTGACTGATTCCCGTGTAAATCACGGTATTCATCAGGTTATAAGTCAGAAAAATGTAAATCGTCTGACCAACAACACCCACAGGGGGCACTGTAAACAGCAGAACTGCCATCACCGCATACGGAACAGCAAGTCTGAGGATCCAGATCCTGGCTTTACCGTATTCAGAATGCGTGCGGTCGATAATCATACCCATGATAAAATCCGAAAAACCATCAAATATACGCGAAATCAGCATGATAATACCGACAATTCCGGCAGAAATCCCAATGACATTTGTGTAATAATAAATCAATAACGTTGTAGTCAACGTGTATACTATAGTTAATGCAGGGTCTCCAAAGCAGAAAGACAGTTTTTCTTTCCATGAAACCTCTGCGTATTCATCATCCTCATTTGCTAAATGTTTTTTTCCAAAACCCACTTTCATCATATCTCTCTTCATAATAATTCTCCTCAACCTTTTGAGGCATATGCCCTCTTTCCTACAAACGTCATATGATTTACGCTATTCAGTTTTAAAAATCAAGGTAACTGTTCATGACTACAGGTCATGCAAGAAGATAAGCCGTCCTGAATAGTTACCAATTCAGATTATGAAATAAGTTCCTCCTTTTTTTACAACATACGACACTATTCTAAATCAAACAGTTTCAACATGCAACATAAAATTATGATATTTTTTCTGGATTTTACAAATCCAATACTATATAATGACCATATAAGACACAGAAAGGATGGAACGTCATGATACAATGTTTTGCAAAAAATTCTTTTACACCTTCATTCAAAGACGGGAAAATGCCGCGCCTTCTGTCGGCCAGCCATATTACCATCGGTTTCAGTCAGCACTCCCGGATTCTGCACAATCACAAAGACAGACTGGAACTTCTGTTCATCAGAACAGGATCGGGGTCTTACGTTGTGGACGATGAATATTATGACGTAAAAGCAGGCAATATCATCATTTGCAATGCCGGTGTCCTGCACGACGAAGTCCCTCAGTATAATCGTGAACTTTCCATGCTCTCTATAGCCATTGACAACCTGCAGCTGGAAGGACTTCCTGAAAATCATCTGATTTCAGCAGATATCAAACCCGTCCTGAAAGTCGAGAAACATTTCGTCCTCATGGATGCAATCTTCCAGACAATTTTTGACTCCGTCGCTTTCGACAGTGAGGAACAGCAGGAAACGAATCAGTACTTGACACAGGCGCTTCTTTCCCTGTTGATCTATGCATTCAAACAGTACGGACAGCCAAATACCGAGCATTCAAAAGAAGATCCTCTGCTAAAGGACATTAAACAGTATATTGATGAAAACTATTCTGAAGACCTGACACTCCAGAAGATCAGTGACCAGTTCTTTATCAGCCCGTCTTATCTGTCACACCTGTTCAAACGGAAACTGGGCTATTCCCCGATTCATTATATCGTGAGGCGCCGGATCGGAGAGGCACAGTCGCTGCTGATCATGTCACAGAAATCAATTACAGAGATCGCGTCCATGGTTGGTTTTGACAACTTAAGTCACTTTAATGTTCAATTCAAAAAATATGTAGGACTTTCACCGCTGTCTTACCGAAAAAAATACACTCTGCGGGACCCATCAGATGAGTTGTCTGATTAGGATGCGGTACATAAGCAGGGGACAGCCGGCCCATTATCCGGCCCCTGTCCCCCGTTTTAATCTTTCACTCATGTCGCTTCACAGCTCTACCCAGACATTTCCGTTTGCATTGCTTTCTAAGCAAGCGTCCACAAAACGCACGCCCTGAATACCATACTCAATATCGGGATACGTATACTGCCTGCCCGATGCCCCGTTTTTACGCGCGATGACGTCCTTGCAGAACAATTCATAAATATTTCCAAATGCTTCATAGTAGCCTTCCGGGTGTCCTGCCGGCAGATGAGACATAGACAGGCTCTCACCGGCATTATAGTCCCGGTTCATCGTCAGATACTGCACAGGCTCCCCAAGGCGTGCCAGCTTCAGCAGGCCAGCTTTCCCATGATACCATTCCAGGCTTCCTTCTGTTCCATAGATACGGATTCTCACATCTGCATCATGTCCCACAGCCACAATGGATGACCAGAGACTTCCGGAAGCTCCGTTACTCAGCTGCAGCATTACATTGCTGTTCGTCTCAAGAGGAAGTCCATCCACCGTATAATCAAATCTCGCGAGTACTTTTCTGATTTCCAGTCCGGTCGCCGCGTGCAGCAACGCCTCCAGATGCGTACCGATATCCACAGTACAAAGAGAACCGTTCGCACGTTCCGGGTCGATTCTCCACATCTTTTTCCTGGCTTCCTCATCCCGCAGATTTAAAAGCAGCCAGTCCTGTGGATACTCCGTTGTGACATATACGATTTCACCAATTTTTCCCGAATCAATGATTTCCCGTGCCTGATGAACCATAGCATAACCAAAGTAGGAATACGTCACCCCGAAGCAAAGATTTCTTTCCCTGGCGATCCGCTGCAGATCTTTGGCCTGCTCCACCGTCGAAGTCACCGGTTTATCACAGATCACATGAATTCCGTGCTCTAAAAAGGTTTTTGCAATCACATAATGCGTATCATTTGGTGTTGTGACGGAAACAAAGTCAATGCCGTCTTCCCTCTCCGCCTCCCCTTCCGCCATTTCTACATAGTTTGCATACACACGTGTCTTGTCCGGCACACCCCACTGCTCTGCCGCCTCCCTGTTTTTCTCCGGGTTTCTTGTAAAACAGCCGCACGTCAGATCCGCGTATCCGCCCAGAAAGGCTCCTCTTCTGTGTACATCACCGATAAAGGCTCCATTACCGCCACCGATCATTCCATAATTAAGCTTCATAGTTAATCCCCCCCGCCCAGCTGTTTCTTATCGAATGTTTCAAGACCGTAATATCCTCACGCAACAGCTCAAATGGATTTCCCGCATTTAAACGCAGCGGAAGCTGATCATAATAATTCTCCAGCAGGATATAGCCCGTATAATCATTCAGCCCAAGCCACTTCATGGTTTCATCGAATCCCGAATCCCCCTTACCCAGTATCATACCGCTCATGGCATTCAATCCGTCTTTTACATGCAGCTGATCGCACATATACGGATACAGTTCATTCAGGATATCCGTCTGACGGTATCCACGAAACAGATGGTAATTCTGACTGTCATAGTAAAGATAAAAGTTATCCCGCTTCACACATTCATAAAATGTTTTAAATTCCTCCGGGTTCATCAGATTTTCACTCGCGACGCCGATCCCATATTCGCCTGCAGTATCACATAAGTACCGAAAAGCCGCCGCACTGTGTTCCATATCTTCTTCTGTCTTCACTTCACTTTTTCCAAATCCCGGTACCTGAATGATCCGAACGCCGAGTACGCTCGCCGTAACGACAGCACGCCTCAGCAAATCCCACACAATATCATACTCCCTGGTGCCTTTACGCGCATGCATTGGAATATGATCAAAATCATTCAACGCGATCGCACAGTATTCAATACCATATCTTTGTTGTTCTTCCAGGTAGATTTTTTGCATTTCAGGCTGTGTCAGCGGATAATCATTTTCATATAATCCGATTCGCAAAGACAATGCCTCCAGCCCAACGGAGGCAGCAATTGCAGCGGCATACAGCCCCGCACCCGGAAGTCCCCAGTCACATGCTCCAATTTTAATCTGCTTCATAATGTAATCCCCGCTCCGCCGCCAACCCGGCGGCATTCTTTGTAATGTTTTTCGATGCGTTTATCATTCAGAATGGTTGTCAATACTATTTTAACTGAAAATTTCCAGGGGAGTTAGATAAATCGTGCCATATTTTTGCGGATATTTCAGCGT
>NZ_JAKNTI010000012.1:0-10112 GCF_022440585.1 Lawsonibacter sp. OA9 | reverse complement strand
TCGATCTTTTTCAGGACCTTTGATGTGCGGATCAGGGCAGGAAGACTGTGCGGAACAGCTTCCAGTTCTGATACCCCGGGCTGATCCTTTTTTTCCTGCTTTTTAATCTGCTCCCAGTTTACCAGAACCTGTCCGGAATCATCCGCCTTCTGGTCCCCAAACACATGAGGGTGCCTGCGGATCATCTTTTCACTGATTCCCTGGATCACATCATCAAGCCCAAACAGCCCTTCCTCCTCGGCAATCCGGCTGTGCATCAGCACCTGCAGAAGTACATCCCCCAGCTCCTCACACAGGTTGTCCCACGCCCCGGTCTCAGAGAGGATGCGTATCCCGTCAACTGCCTCATAGGCCTCCTCGACCATACAGGCTCTGAGACTCTCGTGCGTCTGCTCGCGGTCCCAGGGGCATCCGTCCGGGCTTCTCAGTTTCGCGATGATCTCTTTCAGTTCTTCAAATGAGTATGTCTTTTCCATGGGGTCCTCCAAATTCATCCGGTATTACATCATACGGTCGATCATGGCAAGCACTTCTTTACCCAGGGCTTCCGATTTCGAGTCAGCATCTTTAAGAGATGTACCTTTGATACCGTAATAGAATTTAACCTTAGGCTCTGTTCCTGACGGACGTACACATACCCATGCATCATCTGTCAGGTCATAGTACAGAACATTGGATTTTGGCAGTCCAGTCGGCTTCACATCGCCGGTTGCCGTCTCAGTGATCGTGTCTTTCTGATAATCCCTCACGGACAGAACATCGTAGGCTCCGATCTTCGCAGGCGGATTCTCCCGCAGTCCGCTTAAGATTTCCTGAATCTTTTCCAGACCTTCGATCCCTTTCAGAGTGATGGCCTTAATGTCATCCTTATAATAACCATAGCGTTCATACATATCGATCATTGCATCCCAAAGCGTTTTGTCCTGGGTCCTGTAGTAGGCTGCTGCTTCACAGAGTGCCATTGTCGCCACGATGGCATCTTTATCTCTCGCATGAGTTCCGATCAGGCATCCGTAGCTCTCCTCAAATCCGAAGAGATAGGTTCCCTTCTTATTCTGTTCAAAGCCCAGAATCTGCTGTCCGATAAATTTAAATCCTGTCAGCACCTCGATTAATTTCACACCATAGTATTTGGCGATCGCGTCCGCCATATTCGTCGTTACGATAGTTTTAATCAGTGCTCCGTCATCCGGCAGGCCTTTCAGGGCTTTTTTCTGTCCGATCTCATAATCTGCAAGAAGGCAGCCCGACATATTTCCGGTCAACGTATGATATTTACCTTCACGGTCTTTCACGTACACGCCAAGCCGGTCAGCATCCGGATCCGTTGCAAGCACCAGATCTGCATCCACTTCCTTCGCCAGCTTTAAACCAAGTGTAAAAGCCTCTTCAGCCTCAGGATTCGGATAGCTGACAGTAGGGAATTCCCCGTCCGGAAGTTCCTGCTCTTTTACAACGTACACATTTTCAAATCCCAGCTCCTGAAGCACGCGGCGCGCGGGAATATTTCCGGTTCCATGCAGCGGGCTGTAGACGATCTTCAGATCTTTTGCGGTCTCCCTGATAGCATCCATATGGAGCACCTGGCTTTTCAGTTCTTCCATATATGCATCGTCAACTTCCCGGCCGATAACAACGTACATTCCTGCATTTTGGGCGGCATCTTTGTCCATTGTTTTCACGTCATTGTAATCTGTAACCTTCTGAACTTCATCCATGATTCCGGAATCATGAGGCGGTGTGATCTGGGCACCGTCCTCCCAGTATACTTTATATCCATTATATTCCGGCGGATTATGGCTGGCTGTGATATTGATGCCGGCGATACATCCAAGCTTACGAACTGCATAGGAGAGTTCCGGTGTCGGACGCAGTGATTCAAAAATATAAGCTTTAATCCCGTTCGCTGCCAGACACAGCGCTGCTTCATTCGCAAATTCCGGAGACATCCTTCTGGAGTCAAATGCAATGGCCACGCCCTGATCTTTTGCATTCAGCCCGGCAATATAGTTTGCAAGACCCTGTGTGGTCTTTCTCACTACGTAAATATTCATACGATTGGTCCCTGCACCGATCACACCGCGGAGACCGGCAGTACCAAATTCAAGGTCCTTATAAAAACGTTCTTTGATTTCCTGTTCATCATTTGCAATACTTTTAAGCTCTGCCTTGGTTTCTTCGTCAAAGTAAGGTGAATTCACCCACAATTCATATGTTTCCTTATAGTTCATAAAGGTACCTCCTACCAGCTTCTTTTCTCTTATTATAGCGTATCTGACGGAAAAAGGAAATCAGAAAAACAGGTTTTTAGAAATTCCGACCACGCCTTCTGCTGCCTCATGACCAGCTGAAGTTTTTCCGAGTTGCGCCCCGAAATCCAGGCTTTGTGATTGTTTGCATAATAGTTGACCAGTTTCCAGAATTTCCAGGGATAAGAAAGCCTGATCTTCAGATTGAGTACTTCCTCCTCAGAAAGTGGTTTAACGCTGTGATATCCTGTGAGCATGCTTTTTCCAAGTCCGATATCCCAGTTATGTTTTTCCAGTATCTTTCTCATAAACTGATACAGGTCAGCTACCTGAACATCATAGTTCCATTTTTCATAATTGATCAGTGTCGGGCGACCGCCCGTCCATATTATATTGTGCTGATTACACTCACCATGGCAGACACTGCCCGTTTCCATCGCCGTTTGGTACAGCTCCTGATAACCGGAACGTTCAAGCTGTTCCACAGCCGTCTCGCCCTGTTTCAGAAAGCTGTCCATACAGCGAAGAAGCTGCATTTCAAAATCTGTTCTGGAATTTTTCTTTCGGATGAAATTTCCTATTTTCCTGATTTCCCGGTTATGCCGTGTACATTCATCCAGGAGAGACTCCTTCCGGTAATTCTCCTCCAGCGGCATTTGCATGACATTATGTAACCGGGCAAGCGCTTTCACCCCTTCAAGAACATCACTTGCGGACTTTGTATCGCATTCTCTCCCCGTAAACCATTCTCTTACCACATACGGAATACCATCTCTGTCATTGGAGACCAGCTTTCCTTCTTCATTTTCCAGCACACAGTCCACTCTGGTCTCTCCGCTCTCCAGAATATGAAGCTGCAGTTTCCTCTGAAGCTCCAGTTTCTTCTCCGATCCCCGGTACTCTTTTACTATCTTAAGTCCGCGCTGAGTTTCACAGATCAGCGCTCCGCGTCCCCGGTACGATGACTTTACTGTCAGTCCATACTGTTCCATTACACTTAACCCATAATCGTACATAACAAACCCCCTCACCATAAGCTCTTTCTATCTTATGTTGAAGGGGTAAAAAATATACAATTTATGGACGGAGCAGTCTGATGCATTCTCACACTGTCTGTTTCCCTGCCGTTTTTTTCCCGGCAAATGCCAGCAGGTACTCCCTGGTATTCCGTGCCGGATCATCGAGAACCTCTTCCAGTGCTTCCTGCAGCACGATTCCGATCTTAGGTCCCGGCTTCATCCCCAGCGCCATGAGGTCACCGCCCGACAGTTTCAGGGTCTTCAGGGATACACATTGTTTCTCTGAAACAATCTTATCGAACAGCACACTGACACCCTCCAGGCGTCTGAGCTTCTCCTGCCTGTACCAGCCGCTCTGTGCCATCGTATCCGCATACTGCAGCTTCAAAAGACGCGGAAACAGGTCCTCTCCGATACGGTGCACCGCACGTCTGACGAGACGCTCTTCCGCCTGCGTCTTCGTATCATGCCAGTATACCAGATTCTTAACCTGTTCAATGGTATCGTTGTCGAATTTCAGACGTTTTAAGATACTTCTGGCGCGATCAGCCCCTGCTTTATGATGCCCGTTAAAGTGATCGACACCATTTTCATCCGTCGTCCTCACCGCCGGCTTTCCGACATCATGCAGCAGTGCAGCGATTCTCAGCACCTTGTCTTTCTCAATGTGGCGCAGCACTTCCAGTGTATGTTCCCCCACTGAGTACACGTGATCCGGGTTATTCTGCGGCGTGCACATCATCTCGTCGAATTCCGGCAGCACTGCGGCCGTGATGCCCGTCTCATATGCCTCGCGGATCATCGTGGGCCGCGGTGACATCAACAACTTCACGAGCTCCGTCTGAATTCTCTCTGCACTGATTTTGGACAGGGTGGGAGCCAGTTTCCGAATTGCTTTTCTCGTATTCTCCTCGATTGTAAAGCCCAGCTGGGCAGAGAATCGGACAGCCCGCAGAATGCGCAGGGCATCTTCTGAAAAACGCTGTGCGGGTTCCCCCACACAGCGAATTCTGTGTCTCTGCAGATCCTGCATGCCGCCGAATATATCGATCAGCCCGGCAGCCGGACTGTATGCCATCGCATTGATCGTAAAATCCCGCCGTTTTAAATCCTCTGACAAATTCGGTGTAAATGTCACATCTTTGGGATGTCGTCCGTCCTCATACTTTCCGTCAATACGGTACGTAGTCACCTCAAATCCTTCCCCGGAGACGAGGACGGTTACCGTACCGTGCGCCAGCCCGGTATCCACAGTATGACGAAACAATTCTTTCACCTGTCCGGGGGTCGCAGACGTAGTGATATCCCAGTCATCCGGTGAGCGGTCCAGTACACTGTCCCTCACACACCCCCCGACAGCATATGCCTCATATCCACTCTGTGTAAGCTTGTCAATGATCATCCAAACCGCCGGCGGCAGTCTCAGTCTCATACGCACTCTCCTTAAGATTAATATGCTTTACCCCAGTACACCATCTTCACTGCCGGTTTTCCACAGCAGACACAGGTATCAGCGATCTGTTCCTGCTCAAACGGTATGCATCTGGACGTTGCCTGTGTCTCCTCTTTGATCTTTTCCTCACATTCCTGGCAGCCGCACCACATAGCCTTAACAAACCCCGGTTTCTCTTCAATTGTTTTCCGGAAGCTTTCATAATCCTGTGCCACGTAGGTATGGGAATCACGGTGTTCCCTCGCTCTGTCCAGCATATCCTTCTGAATCGTCACGAGCAGTTCCTGTGCTTTTGCTGCAGCCTCGTCAAGTGCCACAACAGTCTTTTCTCTTGTATCACGGCGAACCAGCACAGCCTGACCATTTTCTATATCCTTCGGTCCCAGCTCGATACGCACTGGTATTCCTCTCATTTCCTGCTCTGAGAATTTCCAGCCCGGGCTCTTATCCGAATCATCCAGTCGTGCTCGAACACCCGATGCCCTCAGACTGCTGCAGACTTTGTCCGCCATATCCAGAACGCCTTCTTTTTTCTGCTGGATCGGAATGACCATTACCTGCACGGGTGCAATGCGCGGAGGCAATACCAGTCCGCTGTTGTCTCCATGTACCATAATGATAGCTCCGATCATACGAGTCGTCATGCCCCATGAGGTCTGATGTACGTATTTCAACTGGTTATCTTTATCGGCATACTGGATACCGAATGCCTGTGCAAACCCATCCCCAAAGTTATGACTGGTTCCGGACTGGAGTGCCTTACCATCATGCATCAGGGATTCAATTGTATACGTTGCCTCTGCCCCGGCAAACTTTTCCTTATCCGTCTTTCTTCCTTTGATCACAGGAATAGCCAGCACTTCCTCGCAGAAATCTGCATACACATTCAGCATCATGATCGTACGTTCTTCTGCCTCTTTTGCCGTTGCATGTGCAGTATGGCCTTCCTGCCATAAGAATTCTCTGGAGCGGAGGAACGGTCTCGTCGTCTTTTCCCAGCGCACAACAGAGCACCACTGATTGTACAGCTTCGGAAGATCCCTGTGAGAATGGACATCCTTGGCGTACAGGTCACAGAACAATGTCTCGGAAGTCGGCCTGACACAGAGACGCTCCTGAAGCGGTTCCAGTCCGCCGTGTGTCACCCATGCAACCTCAGGCGCAAAGCCTTCCACATGGTCCTTTTCTTTTTGCAGAAGGCTTTCAGGAATAAACATCGGAAGATATACATTCTCAACTCCCGTCTCTTTAAACCGTCTGTCAAGCTCATGCTGAATATTTTCCCAGATCGCATATCCAGCCGGTTTGATTACCATACAGCCTTTTACGCTTGTATAGTCAATCAGCTCTGCCTTTTTTACAATATCCGTATACCACTGCGCAAAATCTTCCTCCATGGAAGTAATCGCTTCAACCAGTTTCTTTTCCTTAGCCATAATTTCTCCTTTTTACCTGAATATATTTTAAACACGGAATGTGATTTCCCGGTTTGTCCTGTTGTATTGATAATAACGCACCCCCGCAGCGTCCAGCATTCTCTTGGAAGCAACAACGGAATCTGAACCCGAATATTTATCACAGTCATAGATAATCGTCTTGATACCTGCCTGAATGATAGCCTTCGCACACTCGTTGCACGGAAACAGTGAGACGTAAAGCTTTGACCCCTCCAGACTGCCGCCGCGATAATTCAGAATCGCATTCAGCTCGCTGTGCGTGCTATAAAAATATTTGTTATCAAGCGGTGCTCCCTCCCTTGTCCACGGAAATTCATCGTCCGAACATCCGGTGGGAAAACCGTTATATCCCATCGACAGGATTTTATTATCTGCGCTTACGATACAGGCTCCAACCTGTGTGTTGGGATCTTTTGACCTCATTCCGGATAAGATTGCAACACCCATAAAATATTCATCCCAGGTTATATAGTCTTCTCTTTTTGTCCCCATTATGTTTCCTCTCCTATTGCTCCTGCTGTTCCTCTTCGTTAAGGCGGATTACGATGCCTCCGATCAGAGCTTCCAGCGTCTCATAACATTTTCCGTATTCCTTTAACGGTTCCCCGTAAAGAGGAGGGAGTTCACCCCGCAGGCTGATATATTCAGTCAGCGTATAAACGTGATGTGCATGCTCATAGTTTTCCCAGATTTTTTCCTTCTGTGCATCCTCCATCGTAAGTACCAGAACATCTTCCCCCAGATCTTCCTGCTGCAGCTGTCTGGCCTCATGGGTCGTCACACTGTAGCCGTTGCTGATCAGCACCGCCTCCGCCTTCTGATTCATCGGTTCCGGAAACAGCACAACGAGACCTCTGGATTCAATATCCAGCGGTCCGAGAAGGAATTTGCTTTTCATAATGATCTTTGCCATCGGTGCTCTGCTGTTATCATCTTCATCTACGAAGATCAGTTTGTTATAATACTTCACTGTGGTGCTCCTCAAACCTCTATAATCTGGTGTCCTGCCGCCTTCAGCAGACGGTTCATGATAGCCTGTCCCATTTTAGGAGTGTGGAAAGACTCCGAATAAATATATGCAACTTCGCTGTCATCAAATTCCCGCAGCACCCGGTAAAGATGCCGCGCGATCCCGGCTTCATCTTCGCGTGCCCCGATGCTCTTGACAACTCCTGATTTATAGGCGTCAACCGTCTCATCCGTACCGATGATGCCAACACAGTATCCCTGGCCGATTTTTTCATCCGCCATTTTCTGGATTGCAGCCGTCACATTTTCCTGCCTGCCTTCTACGATCACAAGCGATCCCTTCGGCGCATAATGTCTGTATTTCATACCGGGAGCCTTTGGGTGAATATCCATATCTTCCGCGATCAGTCCCTGATCCATCCTGACTTCCCCCAGAATCTCCCGAAGCATATCTTCATTGATATAACCCGGCCGCAGTATCGTGGGTATATCCTCTGTAAAATCCACAATCGTGGACTCCAGCCCGATTCCTACACTACCCCCGTCAATGATCATATCAATCTTCCCATTCAAATCTTCGATCACGTGCTCCGCCAGCGTGGGGCTGGGCCTCCCGGATGTGTTAGCGCTTGGTGCAGCCACGTATCCGCCAGCCTCCCTGATCAGAATCTGTGCAATACTGTGACTGGGCATTCTGACTGCAACACTCTCAAGTCCTCCTGTCGTCTCATACGGCACACATTCGCTCTTGGGAAATATCATAGTCAGGGGACCGGGCCAGTATGTGCCCGCAAGGTGTTTTGCCGCAGGCGGTATCTCAGTCACTAACGCGTCCATGTCTTCCAGGTTCGCTATATGAATGATCAGCGGGTTATCCGACGGTCGTCCCTTGGCCGCATAGATCTTATGAGATGCGTTCACGTCAAGTGCATTGCCTCCCAGACCGTACACGGTCTCCGTCGGAAACGCCACCAGGCCGCCGTCCTTTAAAATCTGTCCGGCCTCCCTCATGATGTCCTCCTGTGGATGTTTCCGGTCCACCTTTACAATTTTCGTTTCCATAGTCATCCTCTTGTAATAAATCTTTACACAATCCATTTTATTATAGCATTGAATTTTGTAAAATGGAACTCTCTTTTTGGGAAAACTCAGGAATCCCCCAGATATTCCCTGACACCTGCGGTTACTGCGGCCGCAACCTTATCCTGATATGCTTCTGTCTTTAACTTTCCAGCCTCCTCTGAATTGCTCAGAAATCCACATTCAACGATCACGATTGGAACCTCTGTCTTCTTCAGCAGGTAGTATGTGATGTTCCCCTTCTCTTTTCTGTGGTTTTGAGGGTCGAGTCCATCCACAAGTGCATTCTGGAGCATGGACGCCAGCTGTTTTCCGTCCTCGGAATGTTCAAAATAGAAAACCTGAGCACCCTTCACGGCTTCATCAGAATAGCTGTTCTGATGAATACTGACTGCACAGTCTGCGGAACTTTCGTTGATGATCTGACACCGTTTCTTTAGATCCTCCGCCTTTTTATTCTGGCTTCCCCTGCCGCAGAGCATCTCATCCTTCGTGCGAGTCATAATCACCTGGTATCCCGACTCCTGAAGCAGTTTCTCTACTTTTTTGGCAATTTCCAGATTCAGATCCTTTTCCAGTTCGTTATTGATCCCCACTTTTCCCGGATCATCACCGCCGTGACCGGCATCGATCACTACAGTCTGACGGCCCTGCAGTTCCTGCGTGACCAGACGCGCTCCTTCCCGCGATAAATAGTACACGCCCACCAGCAGCAGACATCCCAACATAATGTCTACAACGGGTTTCCATTTTTTTCGATCCATAGACACCTGCCATCATATCTTCCTCTTAATATATGACTCATCCACTTCCAATCATTCTACCTGAGCTTAAAGTTTCCCAAATGCCAAAAATAACTTGACAAAAGCATTCTTTCTGCAGATGATAGAATTAACGTAACAGTTCAGGACGGCGGGGAAATTGGTGCAGAAAGCTGCGTCAAGCTTTGCTTGTAAGTCGCTTTCTACACCAATTTCCACATCGGATGAACATTTGATGCTTCTTGACCGGCTTTTTCGGTCAGGAAGATGTGCCGTCCTGAACAGTTACGGATTAATATTTATTACCATAAAGGGGGGATCTGCCATGAACCACTCAGAGGAGAACAGCTTATTTTCCGGTATTCTGGCCGCACTGACCGCAGCCGTGTTTTTTACCGCCTGTCTGAAGATACCGGCACTTTCAGCTTTTATCTCATCCGCAGGCAACATCAATTTAATTGTCTTTGCGGGAACCGTCATTTTATTTTGTCTTTCGTTCCTGCTTTTTTACCGCATATTCTGCTTTCGGGCATGCAGCTTTTTACAGCACCGTGCAGTGCGCTTTCTATGTTTCACACTGTTTTCAATTGGAACACTGCTCTTTTTAACCGTTTCTTTTTTAATGAGGGAAACCTCACCGGAGGGGTGTCATACAAATACATCTGGCATAATCTGCCCTGCTGCTTGTCATTGTCCTGGCCTGATCGCATGTCTCGTGTTTTTCAGCGTATGGCATTTCCAGGATACCTGTCAGAACCTGGATTATGGTTTTTATTTTACAGCGGGCTGACCATGCTGATGACCTATACCTTCTACACGCCAAATATCTTCGGACGAAGTCAGGCCGCCGATACCGCCCACGGCCATGCATATTTCAATTCTGTCTACAATGTATTTCACGGAAGTGCATACACAGAGTCCACGACCAGCATTTACGGTCATTACGCTCTTTTTATAAATTCCACTGAAGATTCTGGGCGGAAACTTCCTGATTTCATGCTGATCACAGCATTGATAGGAGGGTTATGTTTTCTGTGTTCATTTTTAACGCTGCACCTGATGGTCGAAAACACCGTCATCCGTATTTTAGGATGTATCGCAACTCTCCCCATCTTATCTATGAG
>NZ_JAKNTI010000029.1:0-8363 GCF_022440585.1 Lawsonibacter sp. OA9 | reverse complement strand
ACCCAGGAAGATTTTGAACGTATAGGGGGAGAACAGCTGAAGCTGTCGAATGGAGTGGCAGTATTCGATTCGACAGAATCAGTGCAGGATACCTTCGAGCTTTTCGGAGAAAAATTCCCTGTTGAAGAGAAGCTCGATTCGATACCACAGGGAGGAGCGCTGCAGGATGTTGTGCAGGCCGTCTGCGTAGTGGTTCCGGATGAGGAGATGCTGCAGAAACTTTATGAACTGAAGATACAGGCATTTGGCGATGATCAGGGGACTGGAATGAACTATATCATCGGTTTGGATATGAACGGCAGCAAAGAGGAGAAAATGGCATGTGCGGATCTGGTAAGAACTGCGGTCAGTCAGGATGCGGATCAATCCTACTCCTCTTATGTGGAATCCAAGCAGCAGTCGGAGGCGGATTTTTATGAGACATACGGGGGGCTGTTCTTCCTTGGGATATTTCTGGGGGCGCTGTTTGTGATGGCGACAGTGTTGATCATCTATTATAAACAGATATCTGAGGGATATGATGACGCAGGAAAGTACGAGATCATGCAGAAGGTGGGCATGAGCAGGCAGGAAGTCAAAGCATCCATCCGTTCGCAGGTTTTGAGCGTGTTCTTTCTTCCGCTTTTGATGGCTGGCGTGCATATTGCTTTTGCATTTCCCATTATTTCACGCCTGCTGGCACTCATGAACCTCACAAACACTTCGCTGTTTGCACTGTGCACCGTTATCACACTGGTTATTTTTGCTGTTTTTTATGCCATCGTCTATGCGCTGACGGCCAGAACCTATTATCGGATCGTGAAAGCGTAGAAGGGCTGTTCATCCTCGGAAAGTTGTGATAGAATGAGCGCAAGAGAGCCAACATGCCAGCATGATTGGCGAACGGCGAATGTCGATCATGAAACTTTTGATTCATGATAGAATGAGCGCAGGAAGTACATCAATGGATGAGGAGGGCAAATAGACGATGAACAAAAAGCTTGTGCGGCTTGCTTCGTACTATAAACCATATAAAGGCCTGTTTTTTTCAGACCTGCTGTTTGCAGTAACGGGAGCGGGAATTACCCTGGTAATTCCCCTTCTTGTGCGTTATATCACATCGAATGTGACGGAGATGGATCTGTCAGATGCGAGGCAGATGATCCTGAAGCTTGGTATTTTGATGATTGCCATGGTACTTATTGAGGCGGGCTGCAACTATTTTATTACTTATTTCGGACATATGATGGGTGTATTCATAGAGCGGGATATGCGAAATGAAATCTTCGGACACTACCAGAAGCTTTCTTTTGCGTTCTATGATAATCAGAAAGTGGGACATCTGTTATCACGTATCACGAGTGACCTGTTTGATATCAGCGAACTGCTGCACCATGGCCCGGAAGATCTTGTGATATCTCTGATCAAACTGGTGGGTGCGTTTATTATCCTTCTCAATGTCAATGGAACACTGGCTCTTGTGGCGATCGTCATTGTTGTAGTGATGATGATCTATGCTGTGTATTTCAACCGGGCGATGAAACATGCGTTTAAAGAAAACCGTGCCCGTATTGCAGATATTAACAGTCAGATCGAAGACAGCCTGGCGGGCATTCGTGTCGTTAAATCTTTTGGAAATGAGAAGAAGGAGCTTTCCAAGTTCCAAAGCGGTAATGAGCGTTTTGTGGATTCGAAACGGAAGAGCTACCGTTATATGGCGGGATATCATTCCGGCATGGGGGCGTTTACTACGCTGATCACAGTGGGTTCTCTGATTGCCGGTGCACTTTTGATGGCAGATGGAAAACTGCTGGTCGCAGATCTGGTGACATTTTTACTCTATATTAATAATTTTACTGAGCCGGTGAAGAAGCTGGTCAACTTTACGGAACAGTTCCAGAATGGATACAGTGGCTATGACCGGTTCCTGGAAATTATGGAGATAGCGCCGGATATCAAGGACGGACCGGATGCCGTCACAGTGAATCATGTCAAAGGTGATGTGGAATTTGACCAGGTATCCTTCCACTATGAAGACCACAGCCAGAATGTGCTCTCACACGTAAATCTGAAGGTGAATGCAGGGGAATATGTAGCGCTTGTCGGCAGTTCAGGGGCAGGAAAGACGACACTGTGCAGTCTCATTCCCCGCTTTTATGATGTGAGCAGCGGGGCGGTAAAAATTGACGGAACTGACGTGCGCGACATGAAACTGAAAGACCTGAGGCGTCAGATCGGGATTGTTCAGCAGGATGTGTATCTGTTTGCGGGAACAGTCATGGATAATATCCGCTATGGAAAACCGGATGCATCGGATGAGGAGGTGGTTCGGGCTGCAAGGGCGGCAAATGCTCATGAATTTATCACAGAATTAGTGGACGGTTATGACACCGACATCGGGCAGCGGGGCATCAAACTCTCCGGCGGACAGAAACAACGCCTCGCACTTGCCAGAGTATTTCTGAAAAATCCGCCGATCCTTATTTTTGATGAAGCCACTTCTGCGCTTGATAATGAGAGTGAAAAAGTTGTGCAAAAATCTCTCGAGGAACTGGCTAAGAACAGGACAACGTTCGTCATTGCACACCGGTTGTCCACGATACGAAACGCAAAACGAATTCTGGTGCTGACACAGGATGGTATCGCGGAGGAAGGAACACATGAGGAGCTGTTGAAAAAAGAAGGTATTTATGCAGGCCTTTATCAGATACAGTTCTAAAATACGTGTTACTGCCCAGGGTCAGTGTGTAAACGAAGCCGGAACTGTCCCGGTGTTGTCTTATATTTTTTTCTGAAAGATGCGATGTAGGATGAGGTAGTGGCAAATCCTACGTTCGCAGCAATCTGTTCAACTGAATATGTGGAGCTGGTCAATAGCTGGCGTGAGGCGTGAAGCCGGGTATTTATGATATATTGATATGGTGAATACCCGGTTTCTTTTTTGAATGTGGTGCAGAAACAGGATACACTCAACTGTGCCTTACGCGCCAGCATGTCTAACGTGAGAGGTTCCATGTAGTGGCGGTTGATGTACTGAATGATCATATCCATATAGTCGGGATCCTCGCCTTTTACGAGAAGAAGGCATAGGATTTCATATAGTTTGGCAGAAACGATGATCTCCGGATACTGTCTGGAAGCGGAGAAGGATTGGACGAGTTCCTGCATTTTTAACAGAAATTCTGTGTTGTTCTGTAAATCGAATACGTTCTGGTTATGATTAGAAGATATCAGATGTGAAAAGAACGGGTGAAAGTTCTTTCCATTAAAATGAATCCAAAGCATTTCCAGATGACCGATGGCCCCGTATATATGGGGCTTTTGTGTTTCTATAAGAACTGCCTGGCCGGCAGATGCCTCACCGGTCTGCCCGTCAGTCGAAAATACGAGCTTCCCCTTTAAGATATACATGATCAGATAGTGACAGTACTGATTGCGGATGGCACAGTACTCAGGAGAGCAAAAAGCGTGACCGATATATTCTACATAGAGCATGAGGTCACGGGCGTGCTGTGTGGGGTTGTGGGAGTATTCAAAAGAATCTGGTAAAGTACCCGGGGTTAAATGTGATTTGTAAATCATGCGGCAATCCTCTCTTACGCCTGATGACTGACGATAATTAAATATTTTGTAATGGTTGTTTTCCAATATTATAAGATGTTTTAGCAAAAAAACAACAGATACCGGTAAACTTTAGATTTAAAATAAGAATTCGACATTTTTGCAAAAGTATTTGTGATGTATTCAAAACAGAAAAATAGTATGATGTACCCATAGACAATAAAGTTAACTGAGGCCTCGAAAAAATGCACAAGGAGAACAAGCTATGACAGGGAAAGAGAGAATAACCACAACACTTAATCATAAAGAGCCGGACAAAGTTGCTGTTGACTTTGGAGGGACCTGCGATTCTACGATGCACGTAAGCTGTATTGCGGGGCTTCGCGATTATTATGGATTGGAGAAGCACCCTGTGACAGTGCAGGATGTATTTACGATGGCGGGAACCATGGAAGAAGATCTGCTGGATGCCATGGGGGTGGATACGGCCCCCGCATATCCGCTGGGGACCCACTTTGGTCTGAGAAGAGACAAAGTGAAGGAGTGGACCAACCTGCAGGGACAGACCATTCTCGTTCCGCAGGATTTTAACCCACAGCCTGACGGAAAAGGCGGGTATTACGTTCATACAAAAGGAGATCTGAGTCTTCCGCCGTCCGGGCACATGCCCGCAAAGTCATTCTATTTTGACGCTGTCCTTCGCCAGGAGCCTTTTGAGGAGGAGGATTTGAAACCGACGGATAACCTGATGGAGTGGACATTGTTTGACGATGAAAATCTTCAGTATCTGAAAAAACAGGCTGAGGAGGGTGCGGCGATGGGACGAGCCGTCGTGTTTGCGGCACCGGGCATGGGCCTGGGCGATGCGGGAGATATACCCGGTGACACGCTGAAATATCCAAGAGGGATCAGAAATTATACAGACTGGTATATGTCGGCGCTGGTCAGAGAAGACTTTGTAAAAGAATTATTTGAAAGACAGACGGATATTGCGATCGAAAATCTGAGAAGAGTAAATGATGTGTGCGGTGATCTGATCGATGTGGCATTTACCTGCGCGACAGATCTGTCTCATCAGCACAGCCTGTTTGTATCACCGGAAGTCTTCCGAGAATTCTATCTTCCGAGTTACCAGAGGGCAAATGACTGGATACACAAGAATACAAACTGGAAAATATTAAAACATAATTGCGGCGCAATCCGCCCGCTGATACCGCTTCTGATCGAATCGGGATTTGACGCTTTGAATCCCGTACAGACTTCAGCGGATCATATGGACCCGCAGGAATTAAAAGATGAGTTCGGGAAAGACCTTACTTTCTGGGGAGGCGGTGTTGATACACAGAAGGAACTGCCGTTCGGAACGCCTGAGGAAGTGCGCGAGCAGGTACTGAGAAGATGTGAGATATTTTCGAGAGACGGGGGTTTTGTCTTTAATGCAATTCACATCATTCAGGCAAATACACCGATTGAGAATATTGTGGCGATGATTGATGCGGTGAAGGAGTTTAACGGAGACAAACACTAACGGAGGAAATCATATGAAGAAAAGAATATTGACCTTACTCACAGTGGCAGCCGCCGCCATGATGATGACGGGCTGCGGCGGAAGCGGGCGGGAGACGGCGGCATCTGCTGATGAGACAGATAAAGAGGATACAGCAGAAGGATCAGATACAAAAGAAGGGACACCGGCAGAGGACGGTTCGGTTAAAATCGGTATGGTTGTAAATTATGCCGGGCAGGACCCGTATCAGACTTCTTATTATGACACTATGGTGGCATATGCGGGAGAAAAAGGGGTGGAACTTCAGATTCTCGACCCGAAAGGTGATTCTACGACACAGGCTAACCAGGTGCAGGATCTGATCAATATGAAATGTGACAGTATCATTATCTGGCCGGTAAACAGTGAAGCGGCTGTCGCATCCGCAAGAGCGGTTTATAAGGCAGGAATACCATGTATGACGGCAAATACCAGGATCGCAGAAGCTGGTGAGGAATTTATTGAGTGCCATGTCGGTCCGTCCTGTGTGGAAGAGAGTAAACTCACGGCAGAGGAAATGGTCAGACAGCTGGGAGAAGATGCCCGGATCGTGGAGATTGCCGGACCGGCAGGGTATTCATCCGCTATGGAGCGCACAGAGGGAATGAAGCTTGGTATTGAGGGGACGAATGCTGAACTTCTGGACAGTCAGACCGGCGAAGGTAATCGTGAAAAATGTCAGCAGATTGCAGAAAATTATCTTGTCAAATATGCCCCGGGAGAACTTGATGCTATCTTTGTATATGACGATAATGGTGCTTATGGCGCATGGAACGCAGTGGAAGCGGCCGGAAGACAGGAGGATGTGAAGATTTATGCAGGGGCTTCCGGGAGTTACGGAACACTTGACTATGTGCGGGATGGGAAAATTGCGGCTACTGTTATGCAGTCACCGTACTATGATGCAGAGACTGCTCTTGACATGGCGGTCAGGCTGGCGGGGGGAGAAAAACCGGAGAGCTTTGACAACAATATCGAGACACCTCTGGCAACAAAAGAAAATGTAGATACTCTGGATATGGAGGAATGGTAAAACGGTATTCTGTGACTAACCGATAAATTTCCGGCACTGTCAGTAAGAGCAATCGTCTGGTGAAAGCGCATTATTTGCGATACCACCAGACGGTTGCTTTTTGATGGAAAACCGGGTATACTGTTGTTCTGAAATAAATCCCCTGAAAAACCCTGTTTTTTGCGGGGCAGGCAGATAGTAAATGCCAGAATGAAAAACGCAGAGAGGAAAACTGATGAAAACTTGGAAAGATAATGTAAGAAACGTCGTTCCTTACGTGCCGGGTGAACAGCCGGATGATCCGGATGTGGTAAAATTAAATACCAACGAAAATCCATATCCGCCGTCGCCGCTGGTAGAACAGACTCTGAAGTCGCTGAAGTCAGATTCATTTCGGTTGTATCCGGATCCTACGGCACACAAGCTCGTAAAAGCGATCGCAGACTACCACGGGATGAAGGAGACGGAAGTATTCGTAGGCGTGGGGTCTGACGATGTGCTGGCTATGGTGTTTATGACATTTTTCAACGGTGATGCCCCGATTCTGTTTCCTGATATCACCTATTCTTTTTATGATGTATGGGCAGAACTTTTGAGGATTCCGTATGAGAGAATTCCTCTGAATGATGAGTTTGATATTGTTGCCGACGATTATAAAAAGCTGAACGGGGGAATTGTTTTTCCCAATCCCAACGCACCGACAGGTGCAGAGCTGTCGCTGGAATCCGTGAGGGAGATCATCGAATCCAACCGGGATTCCGTTGTAGTTGTGGATGAGGCTTATGTGGATTTCGGTGCGGAAACAGCGCTGCCGCTGATAAAAGAATATGACAATGTACTCGTCGTGCGAACATTTTCAAAATCCCGTTCCATGGCAGGCTTACGTATCGGCTATGCCTGCGGTAATGAGGAGATGATTCGTTTCCTGAATGATGTAAAATATTCGTTTAATTCTTATACCATGGATACCACGGTACTGGAGCTTGGGGAAGCGTCTATAAAAGATGAGACTTATTTTCGGGAAACAATCGGAAAAATCACTGAGACACGGGAATGGACGCAGGAGCAGCTTGCCAGACTGGGATTTTCATTGAAAGCTTCGAAGGCAAACTTTGTTTTTGCGGCGCATGAAAGCTGCCCGGCATCAGAATTATTTGCCCGGCTTCGTGAGGAACATATTTATGTCCGTTATTTTAATAAACCACGAATCAGCAATTATCTGAGAATTACGATCGGGACACCGGAAGAGATGAGAAAGCTGGTAGGATTTCTGGAACGTTATTTAGCAGAGAGAAAAGAAAAGGGAGAAGCATAACATGGATTCACTGGTACAATGGTTTACTGCCAACCTGACACCCTATATTTCGGAAACAGCTGTGGTTTTTATCATTTCACTGCTGCCGATCCTGGAGCTGCGGGGAGGGCTGCTTGCTGCGTCCCTGCTGCAGGTGCCGTATCTGACGGCACTGCCTCTATGTATTATCGGAAACATTCTTCCTATCCCATTTATCCTGTTGTTTATTAAGCAGATATTTAAATGGATGAAGAAGACGAAGCTGTTTCGGCCAATGATCGAATGGCTGGAAAGAAAGGCAATGGGAAAAAGTGATAAGATAGAGAAGTATGAATTCTGGGGTCTGGTGCTGTTTGTGGGGATTCCACTTCCCGGAACGGGAGCCTGGACAGGAGCACTGATTGCATCGCTTCTGGATATTGATATTAAGAAATCATCTCTTGCGATTCTTTTGGGAATTTTTCTCGCGTCAGTGATTATGAGTATCGTGTCATACGGTGTGCTCGGCAGTATCATCAGATAAGAGGAAAATGGAAGACAATGATATAAGCTGATATAATAGGAAACTGCGTCCAAAACCGGGACGCAGTTTTTGGTTTTAACAGAAAAAACAAAATTATCTGGAAATTCAATAAAATTAAAACAATAAACAGTGTATTATGGCGCAATATGTGCGATATGAAAATAATGGAAAAAAACTTTAAAAATGTGTTGACAAATAAGACGGCATCTGTTATTATAAATACATCAAAAGAAACCAGTCAACAAACACTTAACAGAGTTCATAATTTCTACATATAAATTTATATAAAGAATTATGAAGAAGGAGGTTAGTCCATTGGGAGAGGTACATAATAACAATCAATATGAAAGTGTATGGCATAGCAATTCCCCGCGAGAAGACCTTTTTAATAAGATGAAAAATTGACTTCCATATTTTCGAAAAGAAAAAACAAAGGAAAAAGCTAAAA
>NZ_JAKNTI010000001.1:0-5735 GCF_022440585.1 Lawsonibacter sp. OA9 | reverse complement strand
GATTTTATCAAAATATGCTTCAAAACAACGGCTCAGATTTCCAGGTTTTTCATTGGTTATAAACGCATTCTCAATTCCCATCATCTCAATATTTTTTAAAAGTGCTTTTGCCCGTGATGCATTGATCTCATTGGCGACCAGGAGTCCTTCTCTTCCTACTAACGCTCCCAGTTCGGTGGCCTTTCCGCCGGGAGCCGCACACAGATCAAGAACTCTGTCGCCCTTTTCAACAGGAAGTCGCGAAGCGGGCGTCATTGCACTCGGCTCCTGCAGATAATAAAGTCCCGCAAAATAATAGGGGTGTCTGGACGGCATATCCTCCTCCCGATAGAAATACCCATTCGGTACCCACGGTACCGGCGTGATCGAAAACGGGGCGATGGCTTCAAATTCCCGGGGTGATATTTTCAATGTATTGACTCTCAGGCCAAACTGTCTGGGCTCATCATAACTTTTTATAAATTCCTGATACTCTCCGCCCAGCATCTGTTCCATTCTCCTGTTGAATCCCTGCGGCAATTCCAATTTTCATAACCTCCCATACAAAATAATTCGCAGAAAAACCCTGCCGGTACTGAGTATCGGCAGGGCACATAATAATCGTATTATAATAATATCACATAAACCGGTTGTTTGTCTATGTTTTATTCAGCGACAGCTTCTTCCATATGTAGGATTACAATACATATGTTACAACTGAATAATTAAAATGCAGGGATCTCTCCTTTGTGTTATATTTTAGTCACCACAACCACAACATAAACAAAGGAGTTCCCTGCTATGGCTAGTATAACACAAGATATGAGATACCGTCTATCCCTGATCCGTTACGCTGAGAAGTATGGCGTTACCAAAGCTGCCGTTAAATATAAAACCAATCGGCAGTATATCTATCGCTGGAAACGTCGCTTTGACGGCTCTATGGAGTCCCTCCGTGAACGCTCCAGACGCCCACACAGCCATCCTAATCAGCATACGCCTCAGGAGATCAAAATGATTACCGATATGCGCAGACGTAATCCTGAGGCTGGTTTAGTCATCTTTTGGGTAAAACTTATGCAGCGCGGTTATTCCCGTTCTATTCCCGGGCTTTACCGTTTCCTTAGAAAACAGGGGATTATGGCTGTTCATCCTCCTAATCCCAAGTACATTCCTAAGCCTTATGAGCAGATGGCCTATCCCGGACAGCGGATTCAGATTGACGTGAAATTTGTCCCTTCTGCCTGCCTCATGAATGAAGCCAAAGACCAACGGTTTTATCAGTACACCGCCATTGATGAGTACTCCAGATGGCGGTTTGTGGAAGCATTTGAAGAACACAGCTCCTATTCCGCTGCCTTGTTCCTTGAGCATCTTATCAAAGCGTTTCCCTGCCCTGTCGAATGTGTCCAGACTGATAATGGTCAGGAATTTACCAAACGCTTCAGCTCTTACGGCGGTTCGGATAAACCTACCATCTTTCAAGTCCGGCTTAAGGAATACGGCATCAGGCACAAGCTGATACGTCCATTTACTCCAAGGCATAATGGCAAAGTGGAGCGAAGCCACAGGAAAGACAATGAGCGTTTCTATGCTGTCCACAGTTTTTACTCTTTTGAAGACTTCAGCAAACAGTTAAAACTCTATAACCGCAGAGATTATAATAACTTTCCTATGCGCCCACTTGGATGGAAAACCCCAAAACAGGTACTGGATAATTATCTGATGTCACTGTAACATATGTTTGACAAACCTACATTATTCAGCGACAGCTTCTTCCATATCCATCGCCTCTTCATATTTCCCTAAAATAATGGACTGGATCCTTTCGCGTGTCTGAGAATTGATCGGATGCGCGATATCACGATATTCACCATCTGTTGCTTTTCTGCTCGGCATCGCAATAAACAGCCCTTTTTCTCCTTCAATAACTTTGATATCATGAACAACAAACTCTTCATCTATGGTGATGGAAACCACCGCTTTCATTTTGCCTTCTTTAGCAACCTTCCTAACTCTTACGTCCGTAATATTCATAACCTTTCTCCTTCCTGTTCTCCCTCTAGATGACGTAGCGTGCATTATTTTCCACTACGATTTTAATGCCATCTTCACCGCAGTGATAGGAATTTGCACGCACTGTATCACGACTCTCAACGATACAGTTCTCAATATGAGTGTTGTCCCCCAGATATACCCCATTTAAAATAATCGAATTTTTAATCACACAGTTGTTCCCAACATATACTTTCTTAAACAGCACCGAATTTTCCACATGCCCATTGATAATACAGCCGCTGGAAATCAGGCTGTTTTTTACCTGGCTGTCCGGATTGTATTTTGCCGGCGGAAGGTCATCAATCTTGGAACAAATTCCAGGATTGTCAGAAAAGAAATGTTTTCGCACTTCTGGTTTCAGGAAATCCATGTTTGTCTGATAATAGGACTCTACCGTGGAAATATTGCTCCAGTAAGTATCAATCTTATATCCGTAAATTCTCTTAAGGTTTTTATAACGAATCAGTACATCATTTACAAAGTCATGACGATCTTCCAGCGCACACCGCTCAATCATCTCGATCAGCTGGCGCCTTCTGATGATATAAATACCTGTAGATATTGTGTTGGAAGTAGAAATCATTGGTTTTTCATCGAATTCTTCAATCCGATGGTCTTCATTCATTTTCAATACACCGAAACGGCTGATATCCGTGCCGGCTTCACAATCTGTACACACAACAGTTACATCTGCACGCTTCTTAATGTGGTATTCCAAAACTTTATTATAATCCAGCTTATACACGCCATCACCGGATGCAATTACCACATACGGTTCATGGCTGCTCTTTAAAAATTCAAGATTCTGATAGATCGCATCGGCTGTACCGCGGTACCACCAGCTGTTATCAGATGTGACGGTTGGCGTAAACACATAAAGGCCCCCTTGTTTACGTCCGAAATCCCACCACTTTGAAGAACTTAAATGTTCATTTAATGATCTGGCATTATACTGTGTCAAAACAGCGACTTTTTGAATATGAGAGTTAGACATGTTGCTCAGCGAGAAGTCGATACTTCGGTAACTTCCTGCAACAGGCATTGCCGCAATCGCACGCTTCTTTGATAATTCCCTCATCTTATTACTGTTTCCGCCTGCCAGAATAATTCCCAATGCTCTCATACTCATTTACCATCCTTCCCAATTATTGCTCCGCCGCTTATCAGCTCTCCGCCCGGATAGTCTTCAAGCGTGGTCGTACCGGTAATTGCAGTATTTTTTCCGATCACTACATTAGACGGAATCACACTGTTCTCCCCAACTGTTACGAGCCCGAAGCTATAAACTGCCGGTTTCAGCACATTAAGCGCTTCTTCTCCGGCTCCCATCACCACGTTGCTGCCCACCGTAACATTTTCCGCAATAATCGCTTTATCAATTACAGTTCCGGCACCAATCCGGCAATGCCGCATAATAATCGAACCGCGTACAATGGCTCCTTCTTCAATCGTGACGTCTGCGCCTATGACTGAATTATGTACTTCGCCATAAATCTCAGACCCCTCACTGATCAGACTCTTTTCCACCACTGCATCATTCGAAATATACTGAGGACGGATAATATCCCCCTTTGTATATATTTTCCAAAACTCTTCATATAAATTAAATTCCGGAATAATATCTATGAGTTCCATATTTGCTTCCCAGTAGGAACCCAGTGTACCGACATCTTTCCAATACCCATTAAATTCATACGCAAAGAGACGTTTTCCATTATCTCTGCAGTATGGCAGGATATGTTTGCCGAAGTCACACCCCTTCTGTTCCCGCAAAGCTACCAGGGACTCTTTTAATGTCTTCCAGCTGAAAATGTAGATCCCCATTGATGCCAGGTTGCTTCTCGGATTTTCCGGTTTTTCTTCAAATTCCGTAATCCGCCCGGTTTCATCCGTAATCATGATACCGAATCGGCTGGCTTCCTCAAGCGGCACCGGCATCGTTGCAATCGTCACGTCTGCCTTATTTGCTTTATGGAAATCAAGCATCACTTCATAATCCATCTTATAAATATGGTCTCCTGATAATATCAGGACATAATCCGGATTATAGCTTTCCATGTAATCCATATTCTGGAAGATCGCGTTTGCGGTGCCCGTGTACCACTGACTGTTTTCACTTTTTTCATATGGAGGAAGGACTGTTACACCACCGACATTCTTATCCAAATCCCACGGTATACCAATCCCGATATGAGCGTTCAAACGCAATGGCTGGTACTGTGTTAATACACCTACCGTATCTACGCCGGAATTAATACAATTGCTGAGCGGAAAATCAATGATTCGATATTTGCCGCCAAATGCTACTGCTGGTTTTGCTACTTTCTCTGTCAATACGCCCAGCCTGCTGCCCTGCCCTCCTGCAAGCAGCATAGCGATCATTTCTTTCTTAACCATGCAATCACCTCTTGTCATATATAATAAATGAATTATACCATACTTTAGCACATTAGTGAACAACTTTTACATATTTTTATCCTTATAAACATCTGTTTTTAGAACAATTTACCTAAAATTCGACTAATTTTTACGCGAAACCGGGATTTTCGCGCTACCAATAGTTCCTATCGATTATACATTACTATACAATTCGTACACTGTCATAAAGAAACCCTTTTCATTTTTTTAACTTAAGCGTATAATATTTTTAATTACATAGAAAAGGAGTTACTACAATGTACACCATAGATTTCAATCAGCCTATGCACATCCATTTCATCGGCATTGGAGGCATCAGCATGAGCGGTCTCGCCCAGATTCTGCTGAAAGAAAACTTTCAGATCTCCGGATCCGACGCAAAGGAAAGCGCTCTGACAAAACAGCTGGAAGAAAAAGGCGCCGTCCTTTACTACGGGCAGCGTGCCTCCAACATTGATGATTCCGTAGACCTTGTGGTCTACACAGCTGCTATCCACCCGGATAACCCGGAATATGCAGCGGCTGTGGAAAGATCAATCCCCATGCTGACACGTGCCCAGCTTCTGGGACAGATCATGAAGAATTATGAGGTTCCGATCGCCGTATCCGGCACTCATGGAAAGACGACAACAACCTCCATGCTTTCCCATATACTGATGCAGGGCAACTGTGATCCGACAATATCTGTCGGAGGGATTCTTCCATCTATTCATGGGAATATCCGGGTTGGAAATTCCGGTACCTTTATCACCGAGGCCTGTGAGTATACAAACAGCTTTCTCAGCTTTTTTCCAAAAATCAGTATCATACTGAACATGGATGCCGATCACCTGGATTTCTTTACGGGCATCGATGACATTCGCCGTTCATTCCGGAAATTCGCAGAGCTGCTGCCAGATGACGGCACACTGATCATCAACAGTGATACACCCGAATATGAAACAGTCACGGACGGTCTTTCCTGCCGCGTTATCACATACGGTCTGAATTCCAAGGCCGAATATACGGCTGCCGCCATCCGTTTCGACAGCTTCGGGCATCCGACCTTTGACTGCCTCAGAAACGGAAACAAAATCGGCACTTTTTCATTGAAGGTTCCCGGCTTCATAATGTTTCTAATGCGCTCGCGTCCATTGCGGCCGCACAGCTTTTTGAACTTGATTCTGATATCATCCAGGAAGGCTTTTCGGGTTTTCTGGGAACAGACCGCAGGTTTCAAATAAAGGAGAAATTGGCGGTGTAACTGTCATTGACGACTATGCACACCACCCGACTGAAAT
>NZ_JAKNTI010000027.1:0-11970 GCF_022440585.1 Lawsonibacter sp. OA9 | reverse complement strand
GGAGGATGCGTTTAACTACCTGGAGACCCACTATTTTGAGCCGCTTACCGTAAAAGACCTGGCCAACATTGCGCATCTTTCGGAACGCCACTTTACCCGTCTGTTCAAAGAGATATACGGCACTACCCCGAATGCATACATTATCCGCTGCCGTCTTACACACGCCTGTGAATTGATAAAAAACACATCCAACACCCTCTCAAGCATCAGTGAGGAGTGTGGATTCCCGAATTTCCCTGCTTTTACAAAAACATTTAAAGATAAGCTGGGTGTCACCCCAAGTCAGTACCGCAAACAACAGCGCAGCAGCTCAGAAACATAAAAATATAAAAACATGTAAAAACGCACTGCAGAATCTGCAGTGCGTTTTCTATGTAATACTATTATTTTACTAATTCTTTTGCAAGAGTAGCTGCTGAAGCTGCATCCTCTGAATATCCGTCTGCTCCGATTTCATCAGCAAATTCTGCTGTGATAGGTGCTCCGCCTACCATGATCTTGATATTGCTTCTGAAGTCTGATTCGTTCAGCGCTGCAACTGTGTCTCTCATGGACGGCATGGTTGTTGTCAGCAGTGCGGACAGGCATACGATCTTTGTATCCGGATTTGCTTTGTAGCACTCGATGATTTTTTCGATCGGCACGTCTACTCCGAGGTCGATCACTTCAAATCCTGCGCTTTCGATCATCATTGCTACCAGGTTCTTTCCGATATCATGAAGGTCTCCTGCTACTGTCGCGATGATCAGTTTACCCATTGCTCCTGTGCTTCCTGCTGAGAGGTGTGGTTTCAGAACTTCTACACCTTTTTTCATTGCTCTTGCCGCTACCAGCATCTCCGGTACGAAGATCTCGTTGTTTTTGAATTTTTCTCCAACAACTGCCATTGCGTCGATCATTCCGCCGTTCAGAATCTCTGTAGGATCACATCCATCATCCAATGCTGCCTGTACAGCTGGTCCAACTAATTTTGCTTTTCCCTTTGCTACTAAATCTGCAACTTCCTGAATTTTTGGTGACATGTTAAATTCCTCCGCTTCTTTTTTGTATTTTGTTTTTGCTATCTATCAAAAAATAAGTTTTCCTCAAAACTTATCCTTCGATTGTTACTTAAAAAATCTGACAGGCCGAAGCAATCGGCAATGAAAACTTGCTTTGCTCGTCTGCTTTATTTCTGCACAGGACCGATCAGGCCTTCCCTGTAGGCTCCGATATATTCCATGCAGTAATCATCCAGTCCCAGAAGTGCTTCTGTCGCATAGATGAGTCCCATCATGTCCCTGTTCAGCGGATCCAGGATCGCGCTGTCCAGTCCTGCATTCATTGCAAGTACGGTAAATCCTAAGTTCACCAGTTTTCTTGCCGGCAGGTTAAAGGAGATGTTGCTGACTGCTGCCGTGATATGTATGGTCGGGTACTGTGCGCGGATCGTGCTGATCACTTCTGTGATCATTGCGATGCCGTCCTCTGATGTACACAGCATTTCAATCAATGGATCAATATGGATCCTGCTCGGATCGATATTGTACTCTTTTGCTTTCTCCATAATCCTTCCGAATACTTCCAGTCTCTTCTCCGCTGTCTGCGGGATTCCGGTGTCATCACACAGCAGTGCGACTACCTCCCATCCCGGGTTAGCTGCTACGATCGGGAACAGCTCATCAATCTTATCACCTTCCATGGATACGGAATTGATGATACCCGGTCTGCTGCAGCACTTGTATGCTTCACTTAACACTTTTGCACTCGGGCTGTCCACTGCGATCGGAAGGTCTGTCACGCTCTCCACGAGGCCGATCATCCATTTCAGCGTCTCAACTTCTACCTCTTCATCAACAGATGCGCACACATCGATAAATGTTGCGCCCGCCTCTGCCTCTTTTTTTGCAATGTCTTTGATCCATTCTTCATCACGTGCGGCGATCGCTTTCGCCATGGATGGAATGGAACCGTTTATTTTTTCACCGATAATTATCATTAGAATTATCCCCCTGGTTCTTATTCGTTTGTATTATACCATATGAATATTTGCAGGTAAAGGAACAATATAACACTATTACCGATTTTTTTGGAAATATATTATGATATTTTAACCACTATTCACATAACATCTCATCAATCGTGACAAACTCATAACCTGATTTCGTCAATTCGTCCACAATCTGCAGCGCTGCTTCAACAGTTGTGTCATAACTGTCATGCATCAGTATAATATCTCCCTCTTTGACGCAGGGCAAAACACGTTTTAAAACAGCATTCGTGTTTTTAAGCTCCCAGTCCATGGAATCAATGTTCCAGAACACCGGGATCATCGGTATTCCACAGTCCAGTTCATCGTCCCATTCTCCATAAGGCGGGCGGATATATGCAGGATATTCACCGGTGATCTGTCTGATCAGCTCACATGTCGTCTGGATCTGCTCACATGCTTCCGCTTTCGGTAACTTGGTAAGAAGCACGTGCTTATAAGCGTGATTTCCCACCAGATGTCCTTCCTCATACATTCTCTTTACAATCTTCTCATTCCCTGGTATCTGCTTTCCAAGCAGGAAGAAGCTGGCCTTTACATTTCGCTCTGCAAGTCCGTCCAGCAACTGGGGGGTATATACTTCATGCGGTCCATCATCAAATGTCAACGCTACTTTCGGCTTTTCCATCACTTCGGACGACGCCTCCTGTACATCTGTTCGTGCATTGCCAAGACATAGAACAGAAACTGCCAGCAGCATCAGCGCCGGCAGTATCCATTGCAGTTTTTTATAAACATTCCAAAATTTCATCCGGAAATTCCTCCATGTATTTCCTTATATCATATGAAGGTTCTCTGTCAGAATAGAATGCTAAAAAATCCCGGAACTTAGATTCCGGGATCGTAACATTTTACTATTATGCGATTTTAGATTTTGCCAGTTCCGCAAGAGTTGTAAATCCTGCAGCATCATTAACTGCCATATCTGCCAGAACTTTTCTGTTCAGATCTACTTCAGCTAATTTTAAACCATGCATAAACTTGCTGTATGATAAACCGTTCATTCTTGCCGCAGCGTTGATACGTGCGATCCACAGCTGTCTGAACTGACGTTTTTTCTGTTTTCTGCCTGCATAGGAGCTTGTAAGGGCTCTCATTACTGACTGTTTTGCCACTCTGTACTGTTTTGATCTGGCTCCTCTGTAACCCTTTGCCAGTTTCAGTGTTCTGTTATGTCTTTTTTTAGCGTTTAAGCCGCCTTTAATTCTTGCCATTCTTATATTCCTCCTTCGACTCTATCTTAAATGTAAGGTAAAATTTTCTTCATGTTCTTTACATTTGTCTCATCCGTAACAGCCGGTTTTCTCAGATTTCTTTTTCTCTTCTGAGATTTTTTGGTTAAGATATGGCTTTTATAAGCTTTGTTTCTTACTAATTTTCCTGTACCTGTTTTTTTGAAACGCTTTGCAGCTGCTCTGCTTGTTTTAATTTTTGGCATTTTGTCGTCCTCCTTGAATATATGTTTTTACTGACGTTTTTCGCTTAAGAACATCGTCATACTTCTGCCTTCTACTTTTGGTGCTTTTTCTACCACTGCAATATCAGACAGCTTCTCTGCAAAATCATCCAGAATATACCTGCTGCTGTGCATATGCGCCATCTCACGTCCTCTGAAACGCAGAGTCACCTTCACTTTATCCCCTTTGGAGATAAACTTTCTGGCTGCATTGACCTTCGTGTTTAAATCGTTTGTATCAATGTTTGGAGACAGGCGAACTTCCTTTACGTCGACGGTTTTTTGTTTCTTTCTGGCATCTTTTTCTTTTCTCGCCAGTTCATATTTGTACTTGCCATAGTCCACGATCTTGCATACCGGCGGTTTTGCTGTCGGCGCAATCTTCACCAGATCCAGTCCGGCCTCCACCGCAATGTTATATGCCTCCTTGGATGACATGATTCCCATCTGCTCCCCGTCCGCTCCAACCAGTCTTACTTCCCGGTCGCGGATCTGCTCATTAATCATTAAATCGCTAATAGTTGTGCACCTCCATAAATAAAAAAATAAGTAGATAGACAGACTATCCACTTATTCATATCGCATAATAATGACTTATTATTTCAATATTAACCATAGTCACTCATTTGTGCTAAGGTGAGAGTGGATACTCTTCTTTGTTTTTCATACTTGTTTACTTTATCACAACCCTTATCATTCTGTCAACTGTTTTATTCAATATCCTCCAGATTCTTCTTAAGCTCCACCATTTTATCGCGCAGTTCTGCTGCAACCTCGAAGTTTAAATCTGCAGCTGCCGCTTTCATCTGTTTCTCCAGATTCGCAATCAGCTGTTCCAGTTCTTTCCTGCTCATAGATTCCGGATCTTTTGCCAGATTCTTCTCTGTCTTCGCCACTTCTTTTGAGATGCTGATCAGATCACGCACGGCTTTCTGAATAGTCTTTGGAGTGATGCCATGCTCTGTATTATATGCCTCCTGTATCTCCCGGCGCCGTTTTGTCTCCTCAATCGCCACTTTCATGGAATCCGTTATATTATCGGCATACATGATGACATGGCCATCCGCATTTCTTGCCGCACGTCCGATCGTCTGGATCAGCGAGGTCTCAGAACGCAGAAACCCTTCTTTATCCGCATCCAGTATCGCAACCAGGGTGATTTCCGGAATATCAAGCCCCTCTCTCAGAAGATTGATTCCCACAAGCACATCAAACACATCGAGACGCATATCACGTATGATCTCCGTCCGCTCCAGCGTATCGATATCCGAGTGCAGGTATTTTACCCGAATACCGAGATTTTTCATATAATCTGTCAGATCTTCAGCCATGCGCTTCGTCAGAGTAGTGATCAGAATTTTATTATGCTTATCGACTTCCTTATAGACTTCGGATACCAGATCATCAATCTGGCCTTCCACAGGGCGCACTTCCACATCGGGATCCAGAAGCCCGGTTGGACGGATGATCTGCTCCGCGCGCAGCATCTCGTGATCCGCTTCATAATCTCCCGGAGTCGCTGATACAAACATCACCTGATCAATGTGCTCCTCAAATTCCGTGAAATTAAGCGGCCTGTTATCTTTTGCCGAGGGCAGGCGGAATCCATAATCTACCAGAGTCGACTTCCGTGACTGATCGCCTGCATACATTCCGCGAATCTGCGGAACAGTCTTATGTGACTCGTCAATGATAAGAAGATAGTCATCTTCAAAGTAATCCATCAGGGTATACGGTGCCTCTCCCGGCCTGAGGCCTGCGAGATAACGCGAATAATTCTCAATGCCGGAACAGAATCCCGTCTCCTTCATCATCTCCAGGTCAAAGTTGGTCCGTTCCTGTATACGCTGTGCCTCCAGCAGCTTGTCTTCACTCTTAAAGTAACGGACCTGCTCTTCCAGCTCAACTTCGATCTCCTTTGCCGAAGCCAGTATTTTATCCATGGGAACAACGTAATGTGATGCCGGAAAAATTGCAACATGATTCATCTCATGCAGTATTTCCCCCGTCAGAGTGTCAATTTCCGTAATCCGTTCAATCTCATCCCCAAAGAACTCAACACGGTATGCGATATCTGTGGCATCCGCCGGAAAGATCTCCACCACGTCTCCACGCACGCGAAAAGTGCCGCGGTGAAAATCCATGTCATTCCGGTCATACTGTATATCAATCAGTTCTCTCAGCACCGCATCACGGTCTTTTTCCATACCGGGGCGCAGAGAAATGATCATATTCTGATAGTCCTTCGGACTGCCGATCCCGTAGATGCAGGACACACTGGAGATGATGATAACATCCCTCCGCTCACTCAGAGCGGCCGTTGCCGACAAACGCAGCTTGTCGATCTCCTCATTGATAGCGGAATCCTTCGCGATATAGGTGTCAGTGGATGGGACGTAGGCCTCCGGCTGATAGTAATCGTAGTAGGACACGAAGTATTCAACTGCATTCTCCGGAAAAAACTCTTTGAACTCGCCGTAGAGCTGGGCTGCCAGAGTCTTATTATGTGCAATGATCAGCGTCGGTTTCTGAATCTGCTGAATGACATTTGCCATCGTAAATGTCTTGCCGGATCCGGTAACGCCGAGCAGCGTCTGACATTGATTGCCTTCCCTGAATCCCTGCACAAGCTGATTTATCGCCTGCGGCTGGTCGCCCGTAGGCTGGTATTCTGAATGCAGTCTGAAACCAGCCCCCCCTTTCATGCGGGTTTCATCAGCAGGCAGCGATGCGGATTGCGAATGTCCTTGATTAACCATAATGTATTTTACCTCCATGGTGGTCCGATAAAAGTTTATATAGTTTGATTATAACAGAGTGCATAGATAAAGTACAGGGCACATCCGAATGTTTGTTCTGCATTTTAAGTTACATCAAATGACGAAACCACTCATCCAGCGGCCACAGCATGCGGATTTTTTCCAGACGTTTCGGACTGATCTTCTGCGGAATCTGTCCCGGTGCCAGTGTATATGTCACTTCGTCCTGCACAATGAGCGTATCCTCTTCATACGTTTTCATATATTTGCGCATGCTCGTGTTCAAAGATGTACTGTCGACCACCAGCATCAATTCCGTATCGATGTATGCACTCCGCATATCCCAGTTAAATGATCCGATTCCCGTCAGCCTGTCTCCGATCGTGAAGCATTTCCCATGATATGATACTCCCGCATCGTATTCCATGATGTTGATACCAGTATCCACAATTTCTTCTTTATGGATCAGATAATCAACGGCTCCAAATGGATTTCCATTATTTGGAGCTGAATTTGTCATCATCCATACATCTTCATTTGTATTGCCAAGTTCTGTGAGCCTTTCTGTCATATAATCGTTACACAATATATATGGGGTGTGGAATACTATTTTCTCCGAAGACTGCATCATCAGCTCCGTCATGTTGTAAAATAAGACCGGTTCTTTTACCGCAGCCTGAATTGGGTTTGATATCAGACGGATTTGATTTGTTTCCGTTGTCATTTCCATATAATCTGCTTCTTCAAACCACCCGCCGTGTTCTGACCGCATATTTCCATACAGTTCCACCAGTTCATTTCCGCTCTCTCTGATCTTTTCTTTTGAAAATGCAGGCACTGAATCCATTACAATTTTACATTCAGAAAGCTCCCAGACCGATTTAAAATATGTCTTTACCTGTTCTACGGAAGACCCCTGCGTCTTGCCCGCATTGTATATCAAAACGTCCCAGTCATAATTCTTATAGTCTGTATCATTTCCCAGAAAATAATCAAATGTATTGCGTCCCCCCAGAATAAATGCAGTGTCATCTGCTATCAGATATTTATCATGCATACGGGCCATCAGTTTAGTCGGCTTCAGGATGTTGATCGGATTATATACTTTGATGGTTACATTTTTGAGAGTACCCAGCGCCTTAAAATATGGATCCCCCATCACATGTATAAAATATGAAAAGCCGTCCAGCAATAGCTGGACCTTCACGCCTCTCATCGCGGCATCGTATAAAGCTGACAGCATGATCTTTCCGCTGTTATCAGATTTAAAATCAAATGTTGACAGTATAATACTTTCAGAAGCGTTGGATATTAAACGAATCCTCTCCTCCAATGCCTCATCATTTTGAAACAGAATTGCCGCACGGTCCTGGCAGAGGTGATCTCCATAGAAATCAGAGGAATCAAAACTGTTTTTCGTCTTCGCTGTAACCCCTTCCTGCTTCCGGTAAGGAACACAGACAAAAGAAATATATACTATCAGAACCAGTATGATCAGAACCACTGTCATCATTCTCTTATACTTCATCTCTTCCTCCTGCAGACCGCTGTTATTATTATCCGTCATTTTACAGTTTATCATATCATTCGCTCAAAAACATTAATATTTTACCGCCCTCAGATTATGTTTACAATACGCAAAAATATATGCTATAATATTTACTAATATATACCCTTTAAAGGAGTACCAATAAAATGGATCAAAATTCGAGAACTATTCTCCAGATTGCTGGTATTGATTATGACGCTGCTGTTGCCCGCTTTTCCGGAAACAGCGGTCTTTATATTCGTTTTCTGCATAAATTTCTGCAGGATGAGAACATGCAACTTTTTTCCTGTGCAATGAAAGAAGAACGTTATGATGATGCACTGCTCGCTGCCCACACTCTGAAAGGAGTCGCCGGAAATCTTGGACTGACACGACTGTTCGACCTCTGTTCTCAGATCGTAGTTGAACTGCGCTCAGATAATGCTGCGCAGGCTCAGGATTTATTTCCCGCTGCAAAAGAGGCATATGATGCGGCAGTGGCTGCTATCAGCAGTACCATGGAGATTTAGCTGATGAAAACCAGAGATACGATTTTAATTGTAGATGATATCGAGATTAACCGCGTGATACTCTGCGGCCTGTTTGAACATGATTTTCGTCTCCTGGAAGCAGAAAATGGCGACCAGGCTCTGACACTTGCCCGCAAATATCACGAACGCATGGCGATCATACTGCTGGATTTGAATATGCCTGTCAAAGACGGTTATCAGGTTATGACGGAATTAAAAAAAGATGGTCTTCTCTCTGAACTTCCCGTCATAATCATCACTGCAGAGGATTCTTCCGAAAATGAAGTGAAAGCATTTGATCTCGGCGCTTCCGACATCATCATGAAGCCATTTGAACCTCATGTGGTAAAACGCCGAGTACAGAATGTGATAGAACTGAACCACCGAAAACTTTACCAGGAACAGATCATCGAAGAACAGGCCGTCAAACTGCGTGAATCTAATACGGTCATGGTTGATGCACTTTCATCAATTATTGAGTACCGAAGCCTGGAGACCGGACAGCATATTCAGCGAATTCGTCTGTTTACAAGAACACTGCTGCAGGAAGTAACCAGACACTGCACAGACCTCGGTCTGAATACAAAAGACATCGATATCATAGCCAGCGCATCCTCCATGCATGACATCGGCAAAATAGCCATCCCGGATTCGATACTCAATAAGCCGGGCCGGCTGGCAGATGAGGAATTCGAGGTCATGAAGACCCATACTACAAAAGGCTGTGAAATGCTAAAGACCCTGAAGCGTGTCGGGGATGAGAAATACCTGCAGTACGCATATAATATCTGCCGCTATCACCATGAACGCTGGGACGGAAAAGGATATCCTGACGGACTGACGTCTGATCAAATACCAGTCTGTGCTCAGGTTGTGGGAATCGCAGACTGTTATGATGCACTCACTATGGATCGTGTTTACAGAAAGGCGCTCCCCGAAGAACAGGCATTCCATATGATCCTGAACGGTGAATGCGGTACTTTTTCACCCAGGCTTTTGGAGAGCTTCAGGAGTGTACGCACTGAATTTGCGCATCTTGCAAATGAATATGCAGATCATCAAAAATAAAAAGCAGATTTCCGGGTTCGGCTGATCCTGGAAACCTGCTTTTATTTATATTCATTTTAATCGGTTACATCCTCATGCCTTCATGCAGATATTTTGCAACCTGAAGAATAAATTGCCCGTTTGTCGGCTTGCTGACCGCCAGATTCTGTGTAATGCTGCTGTAAAGCTTCCAGTTTCCGTGATCCCAGATTCCTGTAACTGCATATCTGATGGCGCGTTCAACTCCTGCTGCCGTCGCACGCTCACGTTTTGCAATAGCAGGATAAATCTCTTTTGTCACCCAAATCGTCTCTCCCGGGCTGGCTGCTGCCATACCGACTGCCTGACACAAATATACATATCCCTTCGTATGTACAGAAACACCAAATTCCAGCAGCAGCTGACCAGCTTTTTCCCTCCATGCCTGCTCACTTTTGCCGCATCCCTGTCCGCTGTGCACCTCACACCCAAAGCAGCACGTCCCATATTCCTGTGCTGCACCTATGGTGCATGAATTCTCAGTAAGCGTAAGAAGCACCTCTCCTGTTTTTAACCCTTCAATCCTATCAACTTCCATGTTATCCCCTTCTGTGTTTAAATAATTTCGTTTAATTATTTAATTATAGGAAAAATTAAATTCGAAATAGAATCCTCGACATTTAAAAACATTCCAAATTCGGAAGTTTTTGCATAAAAATTCAGTTTTTTTTAGATATATGATTTATTTGGACAAAAAAAGACTACTGCATAACTGCAGTAGCCTCTGGCAGTATGTCGTTAACAGCTATCTGTAGCTTCCAAGGAAAAACAGTGCGACTGTTCCCGGTCCTGAATGTGCTCCGATCGTAGATCCAACCGGATTAATCAGAATATCTTCTGTTCCGAAACGTTCCTTCACCAGCTTCGCCACGAACTGTGCATCTTCCAGACAGTCACCATGGCTGATGAAGACGCTGCTTTTTCCCCCGGTGTAATCTTTCAGGCGTTCTTCCATCATATTGACCAGCGTGATCAGAGAACGTTTCCTTCCCCGAACTTTACTGACTGCGATCAGATGTCCCTCCTCATCCACGTGAAGAACCGGCTTGATATTGATCATGGTACCGATGACAGCGGTCATCTTAGATACACGCCCTCCACGGTGAAGATGATTCAGATCATCTACCGTAAATACATGACACAGATTCATCTTATGGCTTTCCAGCCACTCGATGATCTCATCCATGGACTTTCCGCTTTCCTTCATCTTCACGGCGAGATGAACGAACAGTCCCTCTCCCAGTGATGCGCACAATGAATCGATCACTGTCACTTTTCTCTGCGGATACTCTTCCGCTATCTCCTCAGCGGCAATCCGGCAGCTGTTATAACTTCCGCTCAGCCCTGAAGAAAATGCAATATGCAAAATATCATATCCGTCCTCTATGAATGGCTTCCAGAGCTCCTTCGCATCTTCAGAGTTGACCTGTGATGTCGTAGGCATAGAACCATTTCTCATTTTGTTATAAAAATCACTGGACTTCAGCTCATTTTCTTTCCGATAAGTCTCTCCATCCATTGTGTACGGCAGATACATGTAAGGAATCTGATGCTCTCCGTAATATGTTTCCGGTAAATCGGCCATATTGTCCGTTGTAATAACAAATTTCTGCATAATCCCCTCCCTGTTTTTGTTCCATCATACCACTTTTTCAGATGAAATTCAATTCACAACTGTTTATTCTTTACAAATTAACTCCAGTGCTTTTTCCAGCTGCAGATCTTCCGTGGCATCTTCCGGCTGTTCAACCTCTACATCCGGCTCGATCCCGGTGCCGTGTATATTGATCCCGTTTGGCGTATAGTAGCTGGAAACCGTAAGTTTCACCACACTGCCGTCATTTAATCCAAATGTTTTCTGAACGATTCCTTTTCCGTACGTCGTCGTACCGACAAGCGTCCCGACGCCGTAATCCTTCACAGCTCCCGCAAATATTTCCGCAGAGCTCGCGCTGTTCTGATTGACGAGCACAACAAGCGGTATATCAAGCGGTGTTTTCCCCTCGCTGAAGTGTTCTGTGCGGTTTCCATTCCGGTCTTCGGTGTATACAAGAAGTCCTTTTGGCATAAAGGAGTTCAGCGTGTCACATACAGAGGTCAAAAGACCTCCCGGATTGTCTCTCAGATCCACGATCAGCCGCTTAATCCCCTGTTCTGTAAGCAGCTGACACGCTTTCTGGAACTGTTCCGGTACGACAGCGGTAAACTGATAGATGACAATATAGCCCACCTCATCCTGCAGCATCTTGTAAGATACTGCAGGTATCTCGACTTCAGCTTTTTCGAGATCCACTTCTATATATCTTTTCCGTCTGGCGGTTATACCGTCAGATGAATAAACATCACTTTCACTGTCCTTGATGGCATCTGAAACCTCGGATAAATCTTTATCCGCAACAAACCGTGTCCGATCTTGTAGATGATAACCTTCCCGAACCCTGCTTCAGCAGCGGGCTTCCCTCATAAACAGTGTGCCACCTGAACCATACCGGAATCTTATCTGCATCATCACGACCCTATGCCTTCGTAATGACCCTCATTACTTTGCTGCACGGCCTCATACTCTTCCTTTGTATAATAGC
>NZ_JAKNTI010000018.1:0-9778 GCF_022440585.1 Lawsonibacter sp. OA9 | reverse complement strand
TCGCCCCTGCGGATGTAACCCCAGGTATTGGAATCGCCGTAACACAATATATGTTTCATAATAACACCTCTTCATACCTCAAAAGGCGGACCCCCGTGCCCCCGGTGTCCACCCTGAAGATACATCATTCAAAGCAGAATCCGTATATTTTACACGTCTTCACGTTTTTTCTTTCGTGCATAGCAGTCCATGCCAATAACCAGAACAATTAAAATACCGCGGATCAGCATCTGCATATACGGCGTAACTGCCAGCAGATTCATAACATTTTCCAGCAGACCAAACAGGAACACACCGATCAGTGACTGCACCATGCCTCCGTAACCCCCGTTAAACGGCGTACCGCCCACAACGACACCGCAGTTAATCAGAAGCGCAGTGTTGTCACCATAGGCAGCCGAACCGGAGTTCAGCTCCGCAGACAGACAGAATCCCGCCAGCGCCGCACTGCAGGCCGAGATGATGAACGTAATCCAAAGATGACGTTTTACAGCGACTCCGGAATATGCTGCCACATCCTTGCTGTATCCCACCGCATAACAGTTGCGGCCAAACTCGGTACGCTTCATAACCCAAAGGGAAATCACAAACAGTAAAGCCGCAACCCAGGTGATATTATATACGCCCAGAACACTCCCTGTTCCAAAAGCCGCAAACGCTTTACTGGTTCCGGATATCGGGGCCCCGTCGGTCATTACCAGACAGATGCCTTTCAGCAACATCATCATACCGAGAGTCACGATAAATGAGTTTGCCCCCTGATTGACACTGATAAATGCATTGACTGCACCGACCGCCGCACCTGCCAGCAGTACCACGATCAAAATCGCCCAGATCTGAAGATACGGCAGAAGTTTAATGACGATAATACCACTGATGCACATATTGGCTCCCAGCGACAAATCACATTCACCGGATATAATACAGAACGTAACGCCAAACGCCATGATCCACAGTATGGTGACCTGCAGCAGCAGTGAAGACAGGTTTTGTGCTGTCAGGAAGTACCGGTTAAACGCAGACATCAGCACACAGATAACGACGACTGCGAGAAATGCTTTTTGTTTTGTAAGCGTCTTCAGCGTTTTCTTTAATTGTACGGAATAATTCATAATCACACCTCCTTCAGACCTTTCTGCGGCTGTCGATCCAGATCGCCAGAATCAGGATAACACCCTTCCACACACTCTGCATGTTGGCGTCAATTCCCAGTATATTCAGAGCATTGGACATGATCGTCACCAGCATAACACCAAGTACCGTATTCAGAACACTTCCCTTACCGCCTGAGAGACTGGTTCCTCCGATACAGACAGCCAGGATTGCATTTGTCTCATAGTTCTTGCCGACCGTAGGAATGGCTGTTCCCACACGGCAGAGAAGCAGATATGCTCCCAAAGCCGTCATGGCACCCGTCACGCTGAAAGACAGCAGGATCACCTTGCTCGGCTTGATGCCGCACAGTTCTGCTGCTGTAGGGTTCCCACCCACCAGATGAACGGATCTTCCGACCGGCATCTTCTTCATTAAAAACTGCAGAATCACCACCGCTATGATAAACAGGAGCAGAACCATGGGAATCCCCAGGAAATTGCCTGCTCCGAGAAATCGGGTGAACGGCGTCTGCTCAAGTGTCACCGCCAGTCCGCCGTTCAGCAGCAGCGCCAGTGCATTAAATACGGTCTGCATACCGAACGTAATAAATAATGCGTCCGAACTGTTTCTTGCTCCGCATATGATCAGAATCAGCGCACTGACTGCGCCGCAGAGAAGTCCTGCCAACAGGATCAGCAGCAGAGAAACCGGTCCGAAACGGTTGGAAAGCATGCTTGCCAGGATGGACATCATGGAAAAAAGACCGGCAACCGACAAATCGATATACCCGCCGATGACGATCAGCGTCATACCGATAGACACAAACGCCAGAGGCACAAAAGAACGGACCAGGCTTAACAGATTTCCTGAATTCAGGAATGCCGGCTGTACGATGATGGTGTACACAGTTAAAATAATGATGGCTACCAACAACAGATACTCGTTGATGAGTTTTCCTATGAATTGCTTCTTGTCTCCCTTCACTTTGTTCCCTCCTCTCCCAGTGCCACTGCCATAACATGTGTATCAGTTACCTCAGCCGGATCAAACTCACCGGCTACCCGGCCGTCACACAGTACATAGACCCGGTTGCTCATATTCAATACCTCCGGAAGCTCTGAAGAGATCATAATGATCGTCCCCCCTGCCTCCGCAATCTGTTTCATTAACACATATATCTCATATTTGGCCCCCACATCGATTCCCCGGGTTGGTTCATCCATGATCAGAACTTTGGGGTTGAGTTCCAGCCATCTTGCAATCAGGCACTTCTGCTGATTTCCTCCGGACAGGTTTCCTATCTTTTCTCCCGCTCCCGGTGTTTTCACACCCAGCGCTTTGATCTGCTTCTCAACAATCTCCTTTTCCTTCTGTTTATTGAGCACGCCTTTGTCCGTAAAATGGTCGAATGCCGCCATGGAAATATTGGTGGCAATGTCAAAGTTCAGGAGAAGCCCCTGACCCTTTCTCTCTTCCGGGACAAAACCAAGGCCATAATTTTTCGCATCCAGCGGGCTTTTGATATCCAGCTTTTTTCCTTCCAGCCACACCTCACCGCTATGTAATCTGTCCGCACCGAATATCGCACGAACCGTCTCGGTTCTTCCTGCTCCCACCAGTCCCACCAGACCGAGGATTTCTCCTTTTCTGGCTGTAAAGCTGATGTCATGAAGCTTCCTGGTATTCAGATTTCTGACTTCAAGAATAGTCTCGCCCACTTTCTGCGCCCGCGGAGGGTATTCATTTTCAATTGTCCGGCCAACCATCTTGGCAATCATCTCCGCGCGGCCCATCTCAGTTGTACTCTTTGTATCAATGACATGACCATCACGCATGATTGTCACACGGTCACACAGCTCAAAAATTTCATCCAGTTTATGGCTGATATAGATAATCGTGATTCCCTTGGATCGAAGATCATTGATGATCGAGATCAGGCGCTTCATCTCTTCATTTGTCAGCGTGGTACTGGGCTCGTCCATAATGATCAGTTTTGAATGAAAAGACAGTGCCTTGCAGATCTCGACCATCTGTTTTTCAGATACGGACAAATCCTCCACCGGCGTATGGGTGTCGATCGTACTTCCGATACTGTCCAGCAGTGCACGTGCTTCTCTGTGGGTTTTCTTCATGCCTCCCACCTCACGGAAACGGTTGAGAAAAATATTCTCGCCCACGGACATGGACTCAATCAGATTGAACTCCTGGTAGATAATGGAGAGTCCCATCTCCAGGGAATCCAGCGGTCTCTTGATCTGCATTTCTTTTCCATCAAAAAATACGGTCCCTTCATCTTTCTTATGAACACCTGACAAGATTTTCATCAGTGTTGACTTGCCGGCACCGTTTTCACCCACAAGGCCATGTACCTGGCCCTCATAGATATCGAACGACACATCATCGAGTGCCGTAACATTTCCAAATCTTTTTGTTATATGCTGTACGGAAAGCATAACTTTTTGTTCCATATTCTCACCTCCAGATAACTTCGTCAGTTCACATATTTCCTGATATGCTCTTTTATCGCTTTTGCTGCCAGGCGGACGTTTTCCTCCTGCTCCAGCCTGTAATATTCCGGACGAAAAACTTCTATGGAGCAGGCTCCCTGATATCCGATTCTTTTCAATACCCCGGCATAACGCGCATGGTCCATACATCCTCTCGGATCGCCCGGAAACAACCGCTTCGTGACATCATTGTAGGCGGCACCACACGGTACATTCTCCAGATCATTCAAATGCCAGGTGAATATCTTTCTTCCATCCGCCTCTTTAAGCGACTCCCAGTCAGACGCCATGGAGTGAAAATGAGCCTGGTCCATGGTAATTCCCAGAAGAGGAGAGTCTATCTCCTGCACGATGGCGTACGCCTCCCGAAAACGATTAATTGACATTCCCGGAAAACCGCAGAATTCCAATGCCAGCCTGATTTTATGAGGTTCCGCTATGGCCAGCATTCTTTGAAGCATATCGACAGTATCTTTATGTATCTCGGGAATCGTGGCATCCACATTCAGATTCCCGGACGGACAGAGAACAACCAGATCACACCCCAGAATATTGCACCTGCGGATGATTTCCTTCAGATGTGCCAGAACCCGGTCCTGTTCGGCAATTGTCCGTCTCATATTAAAATCTTCCAGTGCGTTGTAAGAGTACATTTTCAGATTGTGCTCTGCAAACCATGCCCCCAGTTCCTCCAGCGTACATGCACCTGCTTCCAGATCGGGGTTCAGACAGCTCTCCTGAAGATCAATATAATCGAATCCGTATTTTTCGCAGTATTCCAGATCTTTCATGACGCTGTGGTAGTTGCAGAGAGCACTGCAGCCTTCATTAAAACAGATTTTCATGTTTCCCTCCCCAACCTGTTTACCAGCCAACTTCAAAATTGGATGCGTTTTCTTCCGTCACACAGACAAACGGTATATAACACTCTTTTTCCATTTTATCCGCATCCCCGTTCAACGCCGCAAGAGCTGCCAGCGTATGTGCTTCAGTAACCACTGCAAAATCCTGCATGGCGGTTCCCTTAAAAGCCCCGCCCGTCTCGATGGAATCAAGCGCTGCCTGTACGCCGTCGACGGATACGAAGATCATATCCTCCGTCTGGTTTACGCCATCCGCTGCCTGAATGCAGGCGGCAGTTCCGATATCCCACTGACAGAACACACCATCAATATCCGGATACTTGGACATATAAGATTCCATGATATTCATGGCTTCTCCAGCGGACCAGTTCAGAGCTCCCTGTGCTTCCAGAATTTCAAATTCCGAATACTGCTGCATTACCCCCATAAATCCTTTGGCCCTGTTAATCTGAGGTGTTGAGCCCGGATTTCCTTCCACACATACGAGTTTTCCGCCGTCCGGCATCATATCCAGAAGCAGGGACGCGGCCATCTGGCCAGCTTCCGTATCGTTGGGACCCACATACATGTCGTAGCACTCAGGATCGTCCACTTCGCACTGTGCAACGATCACAAACAGTCCGCTGTCCCTCGCCTTTTTCATGACGGCATTTTGAGAGTTAGTATCGATAGGATGAACAATCACCGCATCAAAACCCTGCGTGATGGCACTGTTCACATCTCCGGTTTGTTTTTGAGGATCGAATTGGGCATCAAACGTTCGCATCTCAAAACCATACTTTTCGGCCAGTCCCTCCATAATCGTAGTCATGTAAGTGTTGGATTCCTCCTCAAGCCCCGCCGAGCACCATGCAATTTTCCATGGTGTTCCATCCTCTTTCGTACCGCTTAGATTGCATTCTTCCGGCACATAATCTGCCACCACCGGCTCCTCCATGTAAGTTGAGAGGTCGAGCGGATCTAGGTTTTCGTATTTTCCCGTAATTTCAGAATCCCCTTCCGCCTCGGCATCCACGCCTTTTATTTCACTGTCTGTGGCGTCATTAGATTTTGCACATCCTGTAAACAATCCCAGAACCATAGTTCCCAATATAAACATATTCAGGACTTTTCTTATCATCTTCTTATATCCTCCGAGTCTATACTTATCGGCATACTGCCTGTAAATCGGATTACCAACCTGCATTAAAGTTTTTTGCATTTTCCTCTGTGATACAGATATTTGGCGTATACAGCATTTTCTCAACTTTATCTCCGTCCCCGTTCAGCGATGCCAGAGCTGCAAGCACCTGGATCTGAGAGTTCGTATTAAAGTCCTGCATGGAAAGTCCCTTCCAGCATCCACCTTCTGCAACCGCATCCAGCCCGGCCTGCGTTCCATCCACTGATACGAAGACGATATCATCTGCCCGGCCTGCTCCCTCTGCCGCCTGGATACAGGTACCACAGCCGATATCCCACTGACAGAACACACCGTCAATCTCAGGATATTTTGACAGATAGGACTCCATCACACTCATACACTCCGCCGTGGACCAGTTCAGGCATCCCTGTTCTTCCAGAAGTTCATATTCAGGATATTGTGATATCACGGCTTTAAATCCCTTTGTTCTATTGATCTGACAGGTTTCCCCCGGATTTCCCTCAACCATTACGATTTTTCCGCCGTCCGGTAATGCATTCATCAGAAGAGAGGCTGCCTGCTGTGCCGCTGCTGTATCATCCGGCCCTATATAATGATCATAGCTTTCTTCGTCTGTAACCGTATTCTGAACATTCAATACCACCATACCTGCATCTTTTGCCTTCTTCATAACACTGTTTTGAGAACTGGAATCTATGGGAGCAACAATCAGTGCATCACACCCCTGAGAAATCGCATTGTTAATGTCACTGGTCTGCTTCTGTGGATCAGCCTGGGCATCAAAAGTCACCAGTTCAAAGCCCATTTCTTCTGACATGCCTTCCATCAGCTCTGTCATGTGCGCCAGTGATTCTTCAGCATTTGAAAGACTGGACCATGCAATCTTCCATGGCGTTCCGTCTTCTTTCGTTCCACTTGTGTCAGCATCTTCCGGCACGAAATCTGTGATATTCGGAGCTGCACCATACTCTTTAATGTCTACGGGTTCCAGTACGAAATCTGTGGCAGTATCAGCATCCGCATTTTCTTTCTCCGAAACAGCTGCCGTTTCTCCTTCGACCGTCTCTTGTTTTACACAGCCGGTAGCCATCGTTACAACCATCGCCGCCGTTAACAGAATACTGATCACTTTTCTCTGTTTCATATACATTACTCCTTTTTCTTTTCTCACCCTTTTTGGTTACCTGGCAGTATCAGACATCACTTCGGACTTAACATCATCTGTAAAACAGCTAGCCGGCTATGATCACATTTTACAGATGCGTATTTCGTCTTCTGCCCCTCCTGATCCTCCATATTTTATACAATGCATCCTGGTCTCTCTGAGTCAGTCTGCAAAAGCATACTTCTTTGCGTTATTTTATTTTTACTTTTTATTTTATCTTTAATAATTATAATTAAAATATAGGACAAAAGTTTTTCCCTGTCAACAATTTTTACACTTGCTTTGTGCAAAACCATGATATTTCCCAAAAACCAGGCGCATAATTTGTGCGTTTTGTATTATATACTGCAGTGTATAATTTTTCTGCACCTTTGTGTAAATTCTCCGCATAGTCTTTTTAAATAATTGACTTTTTTATTTTTACTGATTATCATCAGTTTTACAAGTTATTATCAGAACAAAAGGAGGACTTTTTATGTTACTGAACAATCATGAAATCAATTGTATCATTGAAAAAGGTATTCATCTGATGGAAACCGCTGGTATCCAAATCTGTCTGCCGGAGGCAAGAACTTTGCTGGAGAAAGCCGGATGTTGTGTTGACGGTGATGTTGTCAGGATACCGGCTCAGGTTACGAAACGCGCAATCGAAACGACACCGGCCAAATGGAGTATCTTTGACAAAGACGGGTTAGAACGAATGCAGATCGGCAAGGGCAATACATACTACGGAACAGCTGATGTGGCAACCAGCTGTCTCGATTATAAGACAAACAAAAAACGTGCGTTTACTCTTCAGGACACACGCGATGCCGCCAAAGTCATCAACAATCTTGATAATATTGACTTTGTATGCCCGTTTGGTACTCCGACAGAACTTGACTATGACCGGGCTACTCCCGAGTCATTCCGCGCGCTGATGGAGATCACCACAAAGCCGATCGCATTTGTTGCCCACAATCTTGAGAATATGAAAGAAGTTTATAAAATTGCAGCAGACGAAATCGGCGGTATGGATAACCTGCGCGAAAAGCCATTTATATTTACACTGCTTGAGCCATGCAGCCCTTATGTCTTTCCAAAAGAAACCCTGGAAAAAATTCTGTGGGAGTCTGAAAACAATATGCCATTCTGCTTTAACTCTGCAGTCTCACTTGGTGCAACCGCCCCTGTCACAACAGCAGGTGCACTGACTCTCTGTCTTGCAGAAGAGTTGACAGCCCTTGTGATCGCCCAGCTGAACAATCCGGGCTGTCCGGTTGCCCTGGGTGCCTGCATCGGAATTCTGGATATGAAGCGAGGTACATTTGCCGTGGGTACACCGGAATATATTCTCGGAAACGCTGCTTTTGTCCAAATCACACGAGCATTACATATCCCGGCATGGACAAACGGATGCTGTACGCAGGGAAAAACAATCGATGAATACTCTATCGCAGAACTGATGATGTCAACCTTTATGCCCAACTTTGTACACGCTGACATTGTATATGATGCAGGTTATCTGGAATCCGGTAAATTGAGTTCCATAGAAATGTGTGCAATGGCCGATGAATTTATTGGATATGTACGCCGAATGCGCCAGGGTATCCGCGTCAATGATGAATCACTTGCCATCGACCTTCTTAACCATGTTGGGATCAGCGGTAACTTCCTGGATAAAGACCACACTTTCGAGAACTTCCACGACGAACTGTGGACACCTCGCTTCATGGACCGCGATGCATATGCTGCCTGGGAAGCCAAAGGGGCAAAAACCATGCGCCAGGAAGTTCAGGAAATGATCGGAAACGTTTTAAACAATACAGTAAAATAATAATGATTGCGGAGGGGAAACGCATGAAACATAAACTAATGAGTATTTTATTATCACTTACTTTATCTGCCACACTTCTCACGGGTTGTGTCAAAAATAATGAAAGTACTGGAAAACCATCAACACCCGAAAAACAGACAGCGGAACCGGCAGCCGGTACACCTTCGGACTCTGATGACGGCACGTCCGAACTTGTTCTTGATGCTGTTGATATCAGTGAATTCAACAGTTCTACGGTAGTTACCGATTTCGTGCCAGCGAATGCCAATACGCGTGGAACCAAAGAAGACGGCACTCCGTGGAAAATCGGCTGGTCCAGCCTTAACAACTCTACTCTGTCACTCGCGTATATGACTACTAAGATGGAGGAACTTTCCGAAGAATACGGATTTGAGCTGGTCACTTACGACGCGCAGGGCGACCCGCAGAAACAGACCAGTGATATTAACAACGCCGTGACTCAGAAGTGTGACGCACTGATCGTAACTCCCATTGACGCAACTTCACAGCTCGGTGCCCTGAAGGCCGCCAAGGATGCCGGGCTGGTTGTCGTCAATATTCAGAATCCTGTTTCGGATGCCGAGTGCTACGATCTCTTTGTAGGACCAAATGATGTCACTGCTGCACAGCAGGCAGCTTCAATCCTGATCAATCAGATGCCGGAAGGGGGTAAAATCGTAATGGTAAACGGCAATCCGGGTGAGACTTGTCAGATTGACCGTTCCCGCGGATTTAAAGCAGTTTTATCTCAATATCCAGAGTTTGAAATTCTCGAAGAACAGGGCTGTCTGAGCTGGTCCACCGCGGAAGCTATGAGTGTGATGGAATCTTACCTGTCAAAATATCCTGACATAGACGGCGTATTCTGCCAGTGGGATATCGGAACAGCAACATGCATCCAGGCCGCTGAAACAGCCGGGCGGGCGGAAGATATTGTATTTGTATCTGTCGACGGAGTGCAGGCCGCTCTGGATGCCATTGCGGCCGGAGGACCGTTCAAAGGAACTTCCATGCAGGACTTTGAGACTAATACTGTCATCCAGACTCTGGCAACACTTGCATATCTGAATGGCGACTCTGATAAACTTGATAAAAATATGGCAACCCCTAATATTTGTATTACACAGGAAAACGCAGATAACTTTAAGTCAGCGATTCCGTAAATTGACGAAGTCCTCGATACAATAA
>NZ_JAKNTI010000020.1:0-8631 GCF_022440585.1 Lawsonibacter sp. OA9 | reverse complement strand
ACTGCTGCAAGCATTGACTTTCTCAGTCAGCCGGCTGCATACCGCTTCCAGCTCATCCACCGTACCCCCTCCGGCAGAGATTCCTGCTTTTTCAGAGAACGAGTTCCTTTTGTAATTCACACCGCAGTTTACCGTATACAGGAACATCAGGACGGCCGCCACAAGAAACAGGCAGGAAAGCCACCTCATCAACGTGCGCTTCCTGTTATCTTTACGGATAATTTTTACTGTAATATGTACCAGGGATGCTGCCAGGACCAGCAGCAGGATATAAAGACATATTTCCGACACAGAGAACGGAAAGATCCCGAAAAATCTTCCAAATACGGAAACCAGCACCTGATAGATATGTACAGAATACCATTCAGCCAGTCCGGGCATCACAGACACCAGTATCTGTATCCCCCCGCTTACCGTCAATAAAATGCACGCAGCGATTACTCTTATCATTGTTTTAGATCGTTTCTGTTTCTCTCTTTTGTCCATACAGTTTTTCTCAATCGTAGGTTTTCTTTTATTATACCACGTCCCCTATTGAAAGATATATCTGTTTGCGGTTAAACCTTTGAAACACCCATATCCATATAAAAGCCGAATGGTTTCCCATTCGGCTGCCGGTCTTTAGACATCCCGTATTCTGTTATGAGACTATCAGAAACGCTACCAGCCCAAGAAGCACCTGTGCGATCAGGAAACGCACCACCACCTGCGTGTCCGACCATTTGAATTTAATCCTTACATGGTCATGGATTGGCGTACGCGTATTTTTCAGTATGGAGATTTTCAAAAACCTCTTCAGGAAGATCTTGACCAGTCCGAATCCTCCGTCGATGATCAGCATTCCTGCAAGGAGCAGATAAACAAACGGATGCTGTGATTTCATCGCAATGATCGCGAGATAAAATCCCAGAGCCCTTGATCCCGCATCCCCCATCAGCATACTGCTCGGCGAGGTGTTAAAATACAGGTATGCAAACAGTACCGCGACAAAGAGAAAGTCGGCGATCACATAATTTCCCAGTGCCTCACGAAAGATCAGACTGAACGACAGGATAGCAACGCAGCAGAGGCTGGCACACAATCCGTCGACGCCGTCTGAACAGTTCGTGACATTGATCGATATCCAGATCAGGACAATTCCAAGAATGATGTAAACCGCTTTCGGAATGATCAGCTCCATGCTTCCGATATAAATCGCCGTCGGATTATAGTTTAAAAAAGTAAGCATGGTGACGGCAGATATGATCAGGTCGATCAGGCCCTTCTTATAATCACTCCATGGTTTGTCAGACGCATCATCGAGATAGCCGCTCAGCATGATGCATGCAAGCAATATCAGATAAATGATATACTCACGGTCCAGCGGCATAAAAAGAACACTGCCGACTATGAAACACAGGACAAATGTCAGCCCCACGCCCCTGATCTTTCCTTTCGACAGGTTCCCATTGACTGCAAATGCTCTTCCCTGGTCACTCGGCAGAAACGGCAGTGGAAATTTCAATGCCAGAAATGTGAGGATAAATGTAATAAGTATACCCAGCATAACAATCTGGTTTGTGTTTAAATAATGATTTAATATATTGTACATCTTTCTTTTGCCTCTCGGACAATCCTTTCTGTTATCTATTCATTATACTGAAGATACCACAAGCCTGTCTAAAACGCAAGAGCTGCATCTTATGGTTTTTCCGCAGATATGTCTGTATTCCCAAATCCTAGCTTCAAAGGAAAATGCTTAAGATAAACATCAATACTGTCTTTGTTCCTCACTACTATTTTCTCAAGCAACTGCCGGTAAAATTCATCTTCATAATCCATGCCGCCTGTCATCTCACTGACGGCATCTGCAATCTGCCGGATTTCTTCGTTGTCTTTATCTGTCACCGACCTGATCACAGCAAGTATGCTGCCTTTCATTTTTTTTCTGTCGTATTCCAAAAGATCGCATGCCGCAGCCATGATATGGAGAACATCCTCATTGCGTATGCTGCATCCTGCGCAGCCAGTCATATTTTCATTCTCGTCTGTGCGGGGAGCGCCGTGCCGGACTGCTTCCAGACAACGCCATGACTGATAGCTGCTACCGTCTTTTCTTTGTTTATATCTGGAGACGTAACTCGAACCACAGCATCCGCATTTTATTTTTCCAGAGAATGTATAGCGGCTGCTGTGCTTTTTCTTTCCCTTCTGTGAGTGAGAACGGCTGTCCAGAATACGGTTGGCTTTTTCAAACATCTCCCTTGAGATGATCGGTTCATGGTGGTCCCTGATGATCACATATTCCTCCTGCCCGCGGTTATACTTTTTTTCATGAGACAGAAAATCCGGTGTGTATGTCTTTTTCTGCACCAGATCACCGCAGTATTTCTCATTCCGAAGAATGCGCAGGATAACCGAACTCTGCCATTCACTGACACGCATGGGCAAAATCCCCGTTTCCCCAAGCTCACGCGCGATCACATGTGTTCCCTTCCCCTCCTCCACATATTTATGAAAGATAAGCCGCACAATCCTGGCACCTTCTTCATCGAGATACATGACTCCGTCACGCACCTCATACCCCAGCATGCTTCTGCCGAATACAACTCCCTGCTCCATCCGCCGTTTCTGCCCCCATTTCACACGCTCTGAAGTCCGGCGGCTCTCCTCCTGCGCGATGGAGGACATGATCGCGAGGCGAAGCTCGGCATCTCCATCCAGGGTATTGATATTATCATTCAGAAAAATAACGGCTATACCATGCTTTTTAAGATCACGAGTGTAATAGATGCTGTCAAGCGTATTCCTCGCAAAACGTGAGATCTCTTTCGTAATGATCAGGTCAAACTCTCCATTCTTGGCACTTCTGATCATCTGGTTAAACGACCTGCGCTTTTTTGTGCTGGTCCCGGATATTCCCTCGTCGGCATAGATTTCAAACAGCTCCCAGTCGGGATTGCGCTCGATATACTGCCTGAAAAACGTGCGCTGACTCTCAAAAGAATTTGCCTGGTCATCACCATCCGTAGATACCCTGCAGTATGCTGCGACACGCTTTCTTTTGCCAGCTGTCCTTCTCTCCTGGTTTAAGCGTTCGTAATCATACACAAAAACCCCTCCTTACAGCCGGTTGTTCTGATTCTCAATACACTGTCGGCAATGTCGGGATTCAAGTTCCTCCAGACAATGCTCCCGCTGCTCAGGAGTCAGCAGTTTTCTCTTCTCCAGAGACCAGAAGACCGCTTTTTGAATCTCTGTGAGAAACGCTGCATACTTCGGGTCATCCAGTTTTGGCACTGGTTTACCGGTATAGGCAAATTCCCTGTGTTTCATTAACCGCACCTCCCTCTGCTTTACTATATGTGCCGTAGGCTTTTCCATATAACAGAGAGGCTGCGCCCTTTCAGGCGTCCGGTGCCATTATATTCTGTTCGGTATTCACATCAAAAAAATGCGCTTTGTTCATATCAAATGTGAGTGTTATCACATCCCCCCTCTTAGCCGGCGTATCCGGTCTCACTCGACAGACCAGATTTCCTCCTTTAAACTCCGTGTAAAGACAGGCTTCCGCTCCCAGCAGTTCATATGCCTTTACCTCGGCCGGCAGAACATGTCCGTCATCGTACGTATTCCACTGGGCAACCCGGATATCTTCCGAGCGAATTCCCATAATGACTTCTTTACCGGTGTAGCCTTCTTTTTTCAATACCTCCGCATTGACGGAAGGTATCTCAAACTTCCGATCTCCGGATTCAAATATGATGCTGCTCTGCTGCTCCCGGATTTTCCCCCTCAGAAAGTTCATCTGGGGAGATCCAATAAACCCGGCGACGAAAAGATTCCTCGGACGGTCATAGACCTTTTTCGGCGTATCCACCTGCATGATATCGCCGTCCCTCATCACCACGATTCTCGTTCCAAGTGTCATCGCCTCCGTCTGATCATGTGTCACATAGATGATGGTTGCACCGAGACGGTTGTGAAGCTTCGCTATTTCAAGCCGCATCTGGACACGCAGTTTTGCATCCAGATTGGAAAGCGGTTCATCCATCAGAAAGACCTTGGGATCTCTGACGATTGCACGCCCCATGGCCACACGCTGTCTCTGGCCTCCGGACAGTGCTTTCGGTCTTCTGCCAAGAAGTTCCTCCAGGTCCAGGATCTTTGCGGCACTTCGGACAGCCTTATCAATCTCCATTTTCGGGATTTTTCTCATCTTCAGTGAAAACGCCATATTGTCATATACCGTCATATGTGGATACAGTGCATAGTTCTGAAATACCATGGCAATGTCCCTGTCTTTTGGTTCCTCATCATTCACCTTTTTTTCATCAATCACCACCTCGCCGGCTGTGATCGGTTCCAACCCGGCGATCATACGCAACGTTGTGGATTTTCCACATCCGGACGGTCCCACCAGGATAATAAACTCCTTATCTTCTATTTCCAGATTAAAATCTTTTATAGCCTCATATCCGTTGGGATATATCTTTTTGACTTTTTTTAATGATATCGACGCCATAGAGTTCCCCTCTTCTATCCACAGGCGATCAGTGTCAGACCACCCAGCATTTCAAGCCTGCGTTTTCCCATATCTTTTTGTTCACGTTTGTCGTACTGTATGGCAGCAAAGGCTACCTCCTGTTCAGTATCCGGTGTCAGCTCATAGACACACAGCTCTTCTTCCTGAAATTGAATTCCTGCAACCTGATAGGTTTTTTCATTGATCAGTACACTCCTGCCATCCACTTTTGTACTTCCGAAGAGCTGCCACGCCGTTTTCTCTCCCAGGATACAGTATCCTGTCTCTCCCGCCGGAAGTGCGTTGCTGTTCGGAAACAGTATGGAACAGTCTCCTGCAATCCCGATCGTCTTCACATCAGCACTTCTGCTGTAATCAGGATTCGTCACCGTCTCCGGCTTATTTTCCTGCCATAAGGCAACATCAAATCCCTCTTCTCTCATCCGTGTGATGATAAGACTCATGTTCTCATCATACACCGCTGCGCTTTTCATCTCCCATTTGGCAATCCCCGAAGGTGCAGCAGCTTTATAAACCATACCGATTCCCAGCCCCGCCAGACATAAGACACCCGGCAGCAGAAGTGAGATCAGAATCTTTTTTCTTCTATTCATCTCCCTCCTCCATCAGCCGCACTTTATCGCCCGGGGATACTTCTTTGCTGGAAAATACAACGAACTGGTCATTTGCCCCCAGCGAACCATCTTCAAGCGCAGCACTGCCTTCATTTTTATCCTTAACAGTCACATCCTGCCTTACGACACTGAGCTCAGTTCCCAGAATCGTCTCTGTCTCCCGGATCATCAGGATATAATTCCTGTCATTATCCGCGTACAGCGCGGACAGCGGGATGCAGCACGGATACGGCCCCGACTGTTTTGTCAGTTCCATCTTACCGCTCTCACCGAGTGAAAGCGCTTCATCCATTACTTTCACAACAGCCTCATAGCCGCCTTCTTCCTTCTGTGTCACGGCGGTTATTTCACAGTTTTCTTTCTGCAGTCTGTCGTTTTGGAACTTAAGGGTCACGTTACTTCCCGTCTTCACATAATCCGCCTGTTCTTCTGAGAGTACCGCCTTAAAATTCCAACCCTCAGACCCGTCCGCCAGGATCATGGCTGCACTGTCCGTCGTGCGGTCGCCTGCTTCCACACAGATCTTCCCGACATTTCCAGCCATCATGCTTACAACCTGTCCATCGTTTTCCTGCAGTTTTTGATACGCTGCCAGTTTCGTTTCCAGCTGTGAGATCGTCTGCCCGGCCTCTGTGATACCGCTTTCATCAGCAGGTGCCTTATTTTCCGCATCTTCTACCGCCCGGCGAGCCTGCACAACCGCCTTGTCACGTTCAACCTCCGCGTTATAGAGCGCCGTCTCTTTCTGCGCCAAAGCATCCTCCAGTTGTTTCATGCCCTGCTCCCATGCGCTTGTATCAGCATTTTCATTCATCTCCTGATAGCTTTCCCAGGATGGATAAGCTGACAGCTCATACTCTGCATCAGAGTACTCCTGCCAGGCTCTGTTAACAGCCTCATCCTGAACCGCGATCGTATTCTCAAGATCCTCCAAAGCACGCTGTTTCGCAGCCTGTACAGTCTGTTGCTCCACACTCCTGCCGGCTTTAAGCACCGCAAGTTTCTGCTGCTCCATCTCGATCCGGGCTGTGACCTCTTCGCTCAGTTTTTTCAAATCCTCTGTATCCAGCCGGAGCAGTACCGTTCCCTGCTGGATCTTCTCGCCAATCCTGACACAGACCTCCGCTACCCGGATTCCCTCTTCCACAACCACCGCCTTTCCTATGTCCGCCTCGATCCTCCCTTCAGCTGTGACCGTGTGGGAAATGTTTCGCTGCTCTGCTTTTCCAATCTGCACCCTGGGCATCTGCCACGCATAGATACCGCGTGATATGATCGTGCACAGCAGCATAATAAGCAGGAATGCAGCAAAACACCAGACCGCTTTTTTTCTTCTTTTTTCAGATGTATTCCATTTCACTGTTTTCATGTCTTCACTCATTCCTTGATTCCCGATGAAATGATTCCCTGTTCCAGGTAATCCTGTCCAATTACAAACACAAACACAGCCGGTATCAGTGCTATCACAGATGCCGCAAGTGCGGTTCCCGCCTGCCCGGCTCCAACCTCCGGCAGATACAGCGAAAGCGGCCACAATGTCTTATCCTGCAAAAATGCCAGCGGCTGCTCCATCATATTCCAGTACTCCAGAAATCCTAAAACCACTGCAGACAGAATGCCCGGCGAACCCAGCGGAATCCCGATTTTCAAAAAAACCGCCAGCTCACCGGCACCGTCAATCTTAGCCGCTTCTATCAATTCTCTCGGTATCGCAGTAAAACTGCGGTATATGAGAAATACCGGAAATGTAGAAAAAACTGCCGGCAGGATGACTGCCGCATGGGTATTCATCAGGTTCAGCCCATCCAGTACCAGATAGGAGGGAAGCATTGTCACCTGAAACGGAAGCAACATTAAAATGACGTAGAGTGTAAACAACAGTTTCTTTCCTTTAAAGCGAAATGCTGCAAACGCCCATGCTGCCGGAACCGCAAACACCAGCTGTCCCGCGAGGATTGTTCCTACAATTTTCATCGAGTTCCAGAACACCGTAAAAAAGTCCGGTGTCCAGATCAGCAGTTTCACAAAATGAATCAATGTCGGATACAGCGGAAAAAGCTTCCATTCTATCATGCCGCCGGTTCCGTTTAACACTGGCGCCAGGCTTGCCGCCAGTTCATTTTTGCTTTTCAGAGAACCCAGGACTGTGAGAATCACCGGCATACAGATGATCACTGCTGATAACACCAGCCCCAGCTTCCAACAGATCTTTTTCAACCTCAATCCTCCTGTTTCTCCCAGAAACGCTGCAGCAGCAGCACAAATGCAACAAATACAATCGTGATACAGACTGCCGCCGCCGCCATTTTATCGATCTCCAGCTTGGTAAACCAGTTGTTAAAGATGTGCTGGAGAAGGTACATGTTCTGCTGCGGATAAGCTCCGGCTACCAGATAGGCCTCCCGGAATACCTTAAAGGAATTCAAAAAAGATAATACTGTGATTGTATACAGTACCGGCTTCAGTCCCGGGAGCACTACGTGGAAAAAACACTGAAACTCCGATGCACCATCCACTCTGGCAGCCTCTTTTAATTCCTCCGGTACATTGTGCAGGCCTGCCAGCCAGAGTATGATGGTATATCCCATGTTCTTCCACAGATAGCTGATGATCAGTACCCAGAAAGATGCATCACTCCCCAGCCAGTCCACCGCACTCAATCCCAGTGATGCAAGCCCCGCATTGATCAGGCCGTTTACATGAAACATCATCTTCCAGATCAGTACCACCGCCGCGGTGGGCACTGCCATTGGCAGCAGGTACACCGATTTCAGCCCCCTGATTTTTTTACATCCATTTAATGCCAGTGAGATCACAAGTGAGATCAGAAGCAGCAGCGGAAGCCCGACGGCCACAAATTTCAACGTATTTTTGACCGCCGCCAGGAATGCCTGATTCGTAAAAACTTCCCGGTAATTCGCAATCCCGCAGAACTTCCCCGTCACTGCAGTCTGAAAAGAACGTTTTCCCACATCCGCAAACGGTATCAGTACAAAGATGGCCACGCCTGCCAGACTTGGCAGCAGAAACCATACCTACTCCTGTAGATGAATCGAAATTTTCTGTACAATTTCCCAGTACAATCTTCAATCTCTTTCTCCCCCGTCAGAGCCTGTGCACCGATGGTTATGATCTCTTCCTTCAGACTGTCGTCCGTAACAGCCGGTACCTTAAGAGTCTCAATCAGGTCTCTGAACTGCTTCTTTTCCGCGTCATTCGGCCAGACGACATCAAGCCGTATCTCATTTCCGTCACGGTCCATAATCCCTGCCCCCTCCATTGATCCCGGAATGGGATTGGTGGCAAAGCTGTCAAAGCCTCTGCATTGACCGGAAAACCATCTCTCAGACTTTACTCTGAACTTCTGTACCCAACAGCGTTTCCATCCATGACATGGCAAGCTCCTGGTTTTCAGAGTTTACGCTGACGCCGATGATCCCGGACGGAGAAAATACATCTGAGGACTGTCCGTTAAACGCCCGGTAAGTATCC
>NZ_JAKNTI010000023.1:0-9560 GCF_022440585.1 Lawsonibacter sp. OA9 | reverse complement strand
GAGAAAAAACTGAAAGAAAAATGTGATATTCCGATTTTCCATGATGATCAGCACGGTACGGCTGTCATTACACTTGCAGGCGTTAAAAATGCGCTGAAACTGGTAGGCAAAAAGATCGATGAGATCAAGGTTGTAGTCAACGGTGCAGGTGCTGCTGCAATTTCCATCACAAAACTGCTGCTTTCTGCAGGGGTGAAACATGCGGTTCTGTGCGACAGAAAAGGCGCGATCTACGAAGGAAGAACAGACGGCATGAATCCGGTCAAAGAAGAGATGGCGAAAATTACAAATGCCGAGAAAAAAGCAGGCACTCTGGCGGAAATGCTGGTTGGTGCGGACCTGTTCATCGGTGTAAGTGCACCGGGTATGGTTACGACAGATATGGTTAAGACCATGAATAAAGATGCGATCATTTTTGCATGTGCAAACCCGACTCCGGAGATCTTCCCGGATGATGCAAAAGCAGGCGGCGCACGGGTTATCGCGACAGGAAGAAGTGATTTCCCGAACCAGTGTAACAACGTACTCGCGTTCCCGGGGATTTTCCGCGGTACATTTGATGTGCGCGCAAGAGATATCAATGATGAGATGAAGATCGCCGCAGCAGATGCGATCGCAGGCCTGATCAGTGATGATGAGCTCAATGAAGAATACATTCTTCCGGCACCGTTTGATCCACGCGTTGGTAAAGCGGTAGCAGCAGCAGTGGCAGAAGCGGCAAGAAAATCTGGTGTAGCCAGGATATAAAAATTATGAGCGCGTAGCGGCGAATAATTTTGCTACGGATTGTCCTTTTGGACAAGCCGGTTCCATCAGGTACAAGCGCGTAGCGGCGAATAATTTTGCTACGGATTGTCCTTCTGGACAATCCGGTACCACCAGGTATGAGCGCGCAGCAGCGAATACAAATAAATGAATAATAGTTGAGGAGAAAAGAACATGGATGCTGAATTAAAGAAAAGCTTACAGAAGTTTGCAACCGAGATTCGTATCGGCACCGTTGAGTCTATCAAATCCCGTGGATTTGGTCATATCGGCGGAGCTTTAAGTGTATGTGATGCACTGGCTGTACTGTACGGATCACAGATGACGGTAGACCCGAAAAACCCAAAAATGCCGGAAAGGGACAAACTGGTTTGCTCCAAAGGCCATGCAGGTCCGGCTATATACGCAACACTGGCATTGAAAGGATTCTATCCTTATGAGGAGATTAAAACTCTGAATCAGCCTGGAACAAATTTCCCGAGCCACTGTGACTGCAAGAAGACACCTGGTATCGATATTACCACAGGTTCTCTCGGACAGGGTACTTCCCTGGCAGATGGTATTGCACTTGCTGATAAATTAAAAGGCAGAGACAGCCGTACTTTCCTGATCGTAGGTGATGGTGAAATCAATGAAGGACAGTGCTGGGAAGCGTTTATGTTTGCAGCAGCCAAGAAACTGTCCAATCTGGTTGTTCTGGTTGATAACAATAAGAAACAGCTGGACGGCTATGTTGCTGATGTACTGCCGACAGGAGATCTGGGTGCGAAAATGGCTGCATTCGGATTCGAGACTGTGACAGTAAACGGAAATGATGTTGAAGCTCTTTACGATGCACTGGAAAATACGAAAAAGGGCGGTGACAAGCCGTATGCCATCGTAATGGATACTGTAAAAGGTGCAGGTGTAAAAGAGATCGAAGAGACTATGGGCAATCATAGTATGGCTGTAGGCGCTGATAAGTTTGACGAATGGTTAAGCGAGTTAAATGAAAAACTTGCTGCTATGGCATAAGCGGAGGGAAAGAGATGAAGATAGTATATAATGGTGAAATGGAATCCCGCGCATTCAAGGATATTCTTGGAAAAGAGATTCCTGCATTAGCAGAAAAGGATCCTGACGTTATTTATCTGGATGCAGACCTTATGAGCTGTATCGGAACCGCAAAATGGGGCGCTGCCAATCCTGACAGAGCGATCAACTGCGGTATCGCAGAAGGCAACATGATGGGAGTCGCAGCTGGGCTGGCTTCTCAGGGATTTAAACCGATTGCACATACATTCGGACCGTTTGCATCCCGTCGTTGTTTCGACCAGGTATTCTTATCTGCAGGATACACAGGGAATGATATCACGGTAATCGGAACTGACGCAGGTATCTGTGCAGCTTTCAACGGTGGTACACATATGCCGTTTGAGGATATGGCACTGTACCGTGCGATCCCGACAGCTACTGTTATCGATATCGCGGATGCAAATCAGCTGACAAGCGTTCTGCATCAGGTAAACGATATTGAAGGCGTAAAATATATCCGCTGCGGACGTAAAATGGCTGCAAAAGTTTACGGAGACGGAGAAGAGATGCCGATCGGTAAAGGTATCACTCTGCGTGAAGGCAAAGACGCCGTTGTCTTTGCAACGGGTATCATGATTCATGAGGCATTCATGGCAGCTGAAGAGCTGGCAAAAGAGGGCGTTGAAATTGCCATCGTAGATATGTTTACGGTAAAACCTCTTGATAAAGAGTGCGCACTGAAGTATGCAAAAGAGACAGGTGCAGTTGTGACAGCAGAGAACCACAACAAAATCGGCGGTCTGTTCAGCGCTGTAACAGAAGCTCTGGCTACAGAAATGGAAGTTCCGGTCGAATACGTTGCAGTTGAAGATGTATACGGTGAAGTTGGTCCTCAGGATTATCTGAGAGAGAGATTTGACCTTACCTCTGATCATATCGTGAGAAAAGTAAAGAAAGCAATTTCCCGTAAGGCTAAATAAGAAAATACTTTTAGGAGGGTTTACCCAACATGATTATTATTGGTGAAAAAATAAACGGTTCCATTCCATCCATGGCAAAAGCAATCGCCGCACGTGATGAGGAATGGATCAAAGATATTGCAAAAAAAGAGGCAGAGGCGGGCGCAACATTTATCGATGTGTGTGCATCTGTTGACGAGGCAGTGGAAGTTGAGACGCTGAAATGGATGATCGGTCTCGTGGAGAGCGTGACGGATCTTCCGATCGCAGTGGACAGCCCGAGTGCAAAAGTGTTAAGTGAAGCATACAAGTGCTGCAGCAGACCGGGTATCATCAATTCCGTATCCATGGAAGGTGATAAGATTGATGAGCTGTTCCCGATCGTAGCGGCAAATCCGGGATGGGAAGTAGTCGCACTGCTGTGTGATGACACCGGAATCCCGCAGACAGCCGAGAAGAGACTGGAAGTATTCGGAAGGATCATGGAGAAAGCAAAAGAGTACAAGATCGATCCGAGCAGGATCCATATTGATCCATTGATCGAAATGCTGTGTACATCAGAGGACGGCATCGCAATGATCACAGAAGTGATCAGCACGATCCGCGCACAGTACCCGACCATACATATCACGGCGGCAGTCAGCAACATCTCCTTCAACCTGCCGGCAAGAAAACTGGTGAACTTAGGATTCACCGTACTTGCGATGAACGCAGGACTCGACAGCGCGATCCTTGATCCGCTGAACAGGGATATGATGGGACTCATCTATGCGACAGAGGCGCTTCTGGGACTGGATGATTACTGCATGGAATACATCGGAGCTTACAGGGAAGGTTTGATCGGACCGGTACAGAAAGCATAATAAAAAACATCAGTGGTGATGTAATCGGAGGATAAGTTTTGAGGAAGACTTATCCTTCGGTTTAAATATCAAAACATTATATGAAGAAGCGGAGGAATTTAACATGTCACCAAAAATTCAGGAAGTAGCAGATTTAGTAGCAAAGGGAAAAGCAAAATTAGTTGGACCGGCAGTACAGGCAGCATTGGATGATGGATGTGATCCTACAGAGATCCTGAACGGCGGAATGATCGATGCAATGGCAGTTGTCGGAGAGAAATTCAAAAACAACGAGATCTTCGTACCGGAGATGCTGGTAGCAGCAAGAGCAATGAAAAAAGGTGTAGAAGTACTGAAACCACACCTTTCAGCAGGAAGCACAGGGGCAATGGGAAAACTGATCATCGCGACAGTAGCAGGCGACCTTCATGATATCGGAAAGAACCTGGTAGCGATGATGATCGAAAGTGCAGGATTCGAAGTGATCGACCTCGGAGTAGACGTGCCGATCGAGAAAATCATCGAGTGCTACAAAGCAAACCCGGATACAAAGATCGTATGCCTGTCCGCACTGCTGACAACAACGATGCCGTCCATGAGAGACACCGTAGCAGCGCTGAACGAATCAGACTTCAGAAGCAACATCAAGATCATGGTAGGCGGAGCACCTATCACACAGGAATTTGCTGATGAAATCGGAGCAGATGGATATTCAGAGGATGCAGCTTCAGCAGCTACTCTTGCAAAAGAATTAGTAAAATAATTTAACTGAAAAAATAATCATCAAACCTTGGATGCCGCGACAATAAAAAGTCGCGGCATTTTTTTAAAATCTTATATTTTTTATCTGTTGAAATTATGAGAAAATATGGTATAATTTAATATAAATTCCAATAATTAAACCTATTTTTGCGGGGGGGGGGGGTATATTTGGATAAGTTTCAGATAAATGTGCCGTTGCAGGAGTTTGATGCCGAGCGTTGGGTAATGTCGGAGCGGGATGGTTATATGAGATTTATGACGCAGGATTCCAGCAATATTTCTGTCACAACCTGGAACCATCTGGCGGTCGGCATGCACAGTCATGCATTTTACGAGTTTGCACTGTTGACACAGGGAAGCTGTGTGCACAGTTATCAGGGGGTTGATGTACTTCTGATACCCGGAGACGTCTTTCTGATTGCTCCTCATGAGTTCCATGGGTATGTAACACAGATGCCGATTGAAATTATCAACTGTCAGTTTTATGGAGAGGGTTTAAATGATGAGTGCAGTCAGATGCTGGAAAAGGTCAGCGGTGAACGGAAAATCCCGTATGATAAGTTTGAACTGAAAAAACGCTGGAATGAGTTGCTGCAGAATGTTTCCGCTTATGCGGAAATTGCATGTGAGGGGCACGAACAGACACGACAGAATAATCTGAACAGACAGGGTGTCATTCACCTGGAGACAGAAGAACGACGGGATGCCGAGTATCTTTTGCAGCGGATGATGCGCGAGCAGCGCAAAAAAGAGCAGGGATTTGCAAATGTGAAATCAGCCTGCCTTCAGATGATTCTGGTAATGCTTCAGAGAATTCAGAAGAGACGTCTTCAGAAATTAACACAGCACCAGGATGACAAACGGGAACAGATTTTTCAGGTCATCGACTACATGGAAGAACATCTGGCTGAAAAAATAGACCTGACAGAGCTGGCTAAGAAGAGTTATTGGAGTGAAGGTTATTTCCGGGCGATATTTAAAGATGTGACCGGATTGGCACCGGTAGAATATCTTAACCGGCTCAGGATCGTAAAATCGCTTGAACACATGGAAAAGGATCATCTGATGATTTCGGAGGCAGCCGAAAAAGTGGGAATCTATGATCCCAGTTATTACAGCCGGCTGTTCAAAAAAGTGATTGGGTATTCGCCGCGTTATTTTAAGAGTATATAGTTGAGAGATGGAAGTGATGCAGATGAAGCATTGCTTCCATTTTTTATGCCCCGGGTTATTGACAAATGTGAATATCTGCAAAAAGTCCAAGTTAATCTTTGAAACGTCCTAAAAAAGCAAAAATTTAAATGATATACTTTATTTATTAGATAAATATGCATATTTAAAATAAAAGACAAAATATTCAGGGAGGAAAAACAGAATTGAAAAGAACAATTGCTTTTTTAGTTGAACCCAAAAGATTTGAACTGTTTGATGAGGAACTGCGTCAGATTGCCGATGATGAAATGCTGATTCAAACGATATCTTCCGGACTCTGTCATTCGGATGTGAACGTATATATGGGAAAAGCCAATATTATATACAATAAATATGGCAATATGTGCATGGGTGATATGCAATATCCGGTTGAATTTGGTCATGAACCGATAGGTATTGTCGTTGAGACGGGGAAGAATATCAAAAAATTTAAAAAAGGTGATTATGTGTCTGGCCCGACGCTTCTTCAGGGAGCTTTTGCAACTTATATTATCGTGAAAGAAGTGCAGATGGCAAGGATACCGGAGGGAACCAGAAACATTGAAAAATGTCTGGTGGAGCCGATGCAGTGCTGTGTGAATATCGTGCGGGCGGCGAACCCGCAGTTTTATGACACCTGTGCTGTCATCGGATGTGGAATTATGGGACTGATGACGATCGGAGGCTTAAAAAACAGTGGTGCGGGAGAGATCATAGCGATAGATTTTGATGACAGCAGGCTGGAGCATGCAAAAAAGCTCGGGGCTACGCTGCTGATCAATCCGAAGAAACAGGATCTGGATGAAATAATCTATGAAGTCACCAGGAATCGCGGTGTGGACGTTGTCATTGAGATTACCGGAAGCCTGGGGGGGCTTAAGACTGCATCCAAAATTGTACGAAATGCAGAATTTTTCGGATCACTGTCGGGCGGAAAAATTTTGATCCCCTCCATGTACGGAAAGACAGAAATGTGGGATGCAGAGACGGGTTATAACCTGATGATCAAATCCGCACAGCTTCATTCCGTCCATCCCTGGTATTCGCAGGATCTGGAGAGGGATCGGGAGATCGCGGTTCAGGCTTATATTGACGGTGTGATGCCGATCGATGAATATGTAACGCATGAATTTAAACTGGAGGATATCAATGAGGCATTCGAGGTTATGACCGGAAAGGATCCGGCTTACATAAAAGGTGCGATTCGATTCTAGTGTTTGAGGAGGGATAAGGTGGAGAAGAAAAAAACAGCTTTGGAGTTAAAAAGTATTTCCAAGTCATTCCCGGGCGTAAAAGCACTTGACGATGTCAGTTTCGCTGTGGAGGAGGGCAGTGTTCACATTCTGGTGGGGGAAAACGGTGCAGGGAAGTCTACGCTTATCAAAATTATTAATGGGATGTATACCGCAGATCAGGGGGAACTCTACGTATTCGGGGAAAAAATCACAACACATAATCCCAGGTATATGAAGGAAATCGGAATTGCGACGATTCACCAGGAGTTGAATCCGGTTCCGGATCTGACAATCGCAGAGAATATTTTCCTGGGTCGGATACCGACACGCGGTCCCAGAACAGTGGATAAAAAACGTATGGTGAAAGAGGCCCAAAAGCTTATCGACGAGCTTGGATTTCACTATGACGCGAGACGCATCATGCGGTCGCTCACGGTTTCAGATATGCAGATTATGGAGATCATCAAAGCCATTTCAGTCAATGCCAGGGTGATCATCATGGATGAACCGACATCTTCCATCACAGAATCAGAAGTCGCAGTTTTGCATGAACAGATACATAAGTTGAAAAAAATGGGAATCAGCATAATCTATATCTCCCACAAACTGGAGGAGATTAAACAGGTGGGGGACAGAGTGACAGTCATACGGGACGGCAAAGTGATATCTTCACATGGAGTCGATGAACTGACCACGGAGGAGATTATCACCAAAATGGTTGGGCGCAGGATGGATAATGTCTATCCGGTCAAAAACACCGGCATAGGGGAGAAACTTTTTGAAGTCAAAAACTTCACCCGGCATAAGGCATTTCAAAATGTGTCATTTACTTTGCACAGAGGTGAAATTCTGGGAATGGCAGGGCTCGTGGGGGCGGGACGTACAGAGGTGGTGAGGGCAATCTTCGGACTCGATCCGCATGAAACCGGGGAGGTCTATATCGATGGCAGGCAGGTCCGGATCAAAAAGGTATCGGATGCGATAAAGGAAGGGATCATCATGCTGTCGGAAGACAGAAAACTGGAAGGGCTTGTGCTGATCCGTTCGATTGCTGAAAATATCGGGCTGCCGAATCTGAAACGCTACAGTGGTTTTTTGCTCAACAAGAAACTGGAGCGGAAGGATGCGGAAGAGATGAAGAAAAAACTTGCGATCAAGACACCTACAATCCATACGGAGGCGCAGAGCCTTTCCGGTGGAAATCAGCAGAAAGTGGTTATTGCAAAATGGCTTCTTCAGAATCCGCTGGTCTTTATCATGGATGAGCCAACCCGGGGAATCGACGTTGGCGCCAAATATGAGATTTATAAGATTATGTGCGATTTAGCTGCACAGGGTGCAGGGGTCATCATGATCTCCTCGGAGCTTCCTGAAATCATCGGTGTGTGTGACCGGACGCTCGTTATGGCAGAAGGAAGAATAACCGGGGAGGTTGCACGGGTAGATTTCTCGCAGGAGAGAATTATGAGTTTTGCGTTAGGAGGAGCGGCGGTTCATGGAAAAGAGTAGAGAAAAAAAACAGTTTAGTATTGGTGAATTTTATAACAGATTTGGTATATTTCTTGTGTTCTTGCTGATGTTCATTATATTTTCGGTGTGGAACCGGTCGTTTTTGTCCGGAATGAATGTCAGAAACATATTGAGACAGATTGTTGTTATTACGATCATGGCCTGCGGTGAGCAGCTGATGATTATCTGCGGTATGATCGATCTCTCGGCTTCGCGTGTCCTAGCATGTGCCGGTACACTCTCAGCATACGTGGTCCTGGTAACCGGTAATCTGTTTCTGGCAATTGCCGTAGGTATACTGACAGGCTTTTTATTCGGGGCGTTCAACGGTTTTGTCATCACCGTTTTCGATATCCCGCCGTTTATCGGAACACTCGCATCAATGATGGTTGCAGAAGGTGCGATCATGGCGTTTACCGGTGGTCAGAACTATTCAAACCTGGGAGCTGCCTTCCAGTTCATCGGACAGGGGTATATCGGACCGATTCCATTTCCGGTATTTATCATGGCATTTATACTTTTAATTACATATTATATTCTTTCGTGGACCCCTATTGGACGCGCCATGTACGCTGTCGGCGGCAATACAGCTGCAGCGAGAGCTTCCGGGATCAACGTGCGTTTTACGAAGTTTTTTGCGGCTGCGTTTGCCGGAGTGATGTCAGGCATTGCAGGTATCGTGCTGATGTCCCGCATGAATTCCGGTCAGCCGGCCGCTGCCGAGAGCTATGAGATGGATGCCATCACGGCTGTTATCATCGGAGGTACCAGCATGTCAGGCGGCACGGGAACCATCGTAAACACAATTGTCGGTTCTCTGATCATCGGTGTTATCAAGAACTTTATGAACCTGCAGAATATCAATGCCTCCTATCAGAAAATTGTACTGGGCCTTCTGGTCATGCTGGCGGTTATCATTGATATTCAGGTCCGCAAATCAAGGTCGAAGGGGTAGAGAAGGTTACAAATTCAATTTATTTTACAAATAAAAAAACAGGAGGAAGACGAAAATGAAGAAACTTTTGGCAGTGCTTTTGACAATGGGACTGGTGCTGGGCATGACGGGGTGTTCTGGCGGCTCGGCAGGAACGGCGGGTGGTTCGCCAGGCGATGATCCGGCATTGAGTGAGGGGACGGAAGCGTCAGGCGGTGCAGGTAAGGTGGAGACAGATATTAAGGTTTCGGAGGACAAGATTCAGGCCGCATCGGAGGAGACACTCGGAGACTGGGAAGTAGCCTACACGGAGGAATATGCGCCCAGCGGAGAGGAAGAGTACACCTGG
>NZ_JAKNTI010000014.1:0-15006 GCF_022440585.1 Lawsonibacter sp. OA9 | reverse complement strand
CTGCGACTGTGCCCAGTGCAACGCATTGACCATGAAGCATTTCAAAATGTTTTAGCTTTTCGACAGCATGGCCTATGGTATGGCCAAGATTTAAGACGGCACGTTCCCCCTGCTCCGTAGGATCATGCTCAACAACCGTCTTTTTAATCAGACAGCTGCCCTTTATCATCCTGACCAGTGCTTCATCTTCCCGCGCAAGCAGTTCCGTGCTGTGTGCCAGCGTCCAATCATAATAAGACAGGTCCCGTATCAGCCCGGACTTTAAGACTTCGCCCATACCGCAGGAAAACTGTACATCCGGAAGTGAATGCAGGGTTTCCATGCTCATATAGACCAGACGAGGCTGATGGAATGCTCCGACCATATTTTTAAAACAGTCGAAGTCAACACCTGTTTTCCCACCCACACTGCTGTCCACCTGTGACAACAGTGTGGTGGGTATCTGAATGAAATCTATGCCGCGCAGATACGTGGCTGCCGTAAAGCCCGTCAGATCTCCCACAACACCGCCGCCGAGGGCGATCAGTATATCCTTACGTTCATAGTGTTCTTCGATCAGATGCGTATAAAGTTTCTTTACCGTATCCAGTGTTTTCTGCGCCTCACCCGACGGAAAGACAAAAGATGTAACTGTTTCAAAAAGAGGGGATAGCTGTCTGCTCACCGCATCCAAATAGAGTGGGCCTACCGTACTGTCTGTGACAATACAGGCTTTTCTGCTCATAAGAGAGAGTTTCTCCACAGCGTTCCCAAGGCCCTCAAAGGTGTTGTGCCATTCTATATCATAGGTAAACTCACCCGCACGTTTTACAGTCATCCGATGTTCCATATGTTTCCTCCTAGCTGTAACGGCTGATCGATACGAGACAGCGTCCTTTTTTAGTCTTCGATACGACGCCCGAAAACCGGAATTTTCCATATCCGCGGACAGATATGACGTCGCCTTCCTTCAGCGTGCAGCCGTTTGATGTGACCATTCTTCCGTTAACAAATATTTTTCCACCTTCGATAAGCGGTACCATCCTGCTCCTTGAACTTTGAAATGCAAGAGAGATCAGTGCATCCAGTCGTACGGAGGCAACGGTTCCTTTTATCTCCTGGAAATTTCTGGTGGCTGCCGGCTCCATGGTTTCACTCCGAACTGCTGTGACGGCAGTTCGGCGGACACGTATCATCTCCTGTATTATGAACTGGCTCATATGGTCAATACAGTACAGGTACGCTGAGCTTTCATCGATCAGGAGATCACCCAGCATGCCTCTGTCAATTCCCAGATTCAAAAGTGCCCCGAGGTAATCGCGGTGTGACAGTGGTTCCGCAAACCGTCCGTCCCTCGGGCGGATGTGCAGGCAGCAGATGGGATATTCCCATTCATAAGAAAGAGCATCAGGAATAAAAGCTGTTATCTGACGCTCTGACATATCATAGCCCCCAAAGCCTGCATGTGTTACGCCTGCAAGCTCTCTGGTAAGGCTGTTGACTATATGCTGTTCATTCAAGTCCAGGAAATCCGTGAACGTTACAATATCCCGTTCATAAGCCATCCGTGCCAGATCCTGGATTCTTTTTCTGAAATGTTCTTCCTTTTGCATAGTACGGATTAAAAATTAGTGCGCATGGACGGAATGTCAAATGCACCGCTCAAAATCTCCTGAATATCTCCTGACACTTCCACATTATCCGGCGTCAGGATAAAGATATAGCTGGATATCTTCTGCAGACCGCCGCCGATAGAATAACAGGAACCGGAAGAAAAGTCAATGATACGCTGTGCAACTTCCACATCGATGCCTTCCAGGTTCAGAACAACGGTACAGTGTGCAATCAGCGTATCTGCAATATCTCTTGTATCTTCCATCGAGCTTGGTTTGATCACACATACTTCCATTGAAGAACCTCCTGTTTTTTTACGCATCGGCGTAATTTTTGAAGAAGACTGTTTTGCTGACTGCTTTGAAGACTTTGGCTGTTTTACAGCAGCAGCCTCAGACATTTTCTTTGTTGTCCTGGGTTTATCGAATGGGTCGTCCAGATCATCGTAGTCGTCCAGATCGTCATCATTTTTTTTGAAAAACCGGCGTTTTTGTTTTGGTTCATCTTCTATATCTTCTATATCATCATCAAAAAATTCATCGTCATCATCGTAATCATCATTTAAACGAATTGCATCCAGAAACTTGTCTAATACTCCCATTATGATCTCCTATCTACTTATCCATGGTTTTTGGTGAATAATCCCGCTCTCCGAAGATTCCTGTTCCGACGCGAACCATCGTTGCTCCCTCTTCGATCGCTACTTCATAATCGTTTGTCATCCCCATGCTCAGAATATTCACATTAACATTATTAATGTTTTTCTCCATTATGTCAACACTTAATTGTTTTAATTTCCGGAATACCGGGCGGTTTTCCTCCGGATCATCGACAAATGGAGCGATCGTCATGAGACCTTCTATCCGAATGTTCGGCAGTTTTGCAGCTTCCTCAACAAGTGCAACTACTTCTCCGCAGGCAGTACCGAACTTACTTTCCTCCTGTGCCACATTCACTTCGATCAGCACCGAAACGGTTACCTTTCTTTTCTGAGCCTCAGTGCTTATGGTCTCTGCCAGGCGCAGGGAATCCACAGAATGAATCAATGCCGCCTTATCCACGATATACTTAACCTTGTTGCGCTGGAGATGACCGATCATATGCCAGCGCAGATTTTTGGGAAGGATTTCATATTTACCTGTAAGTTCCTGTACTTTGTTCTCACCGAAATCTACCTGGCCATATTCGATGGCTTCCTGTATCAATTCCACGGGTTTTGTTTTACTGACTGCGATGAGTGTTACTTCCCTGGGATCTCTTGACGCACGCCTGCAGGCCGCTGCAATCTTTTCTTCCACTGCTTTAATGTTTTCCCGTACCATGATATCGCGCTCCTTTTAGTATAATATTTCTTCTTCTTTTACTGTGCTGCTGTCTGAGACAATGTTGTCAAACTGTGCAATTCCGTACGTCGTTCCTGACTCGACGATACAGTATTCTTCATTCTGATCGATGATCACGACTTTCCGGAACACAGCATACCCCTTATTGATACAGTATACGCCCTCCAGAGGCATCGTGTCGCCAATGGTATAGCGTTCTGTTGATTCCGGTTTGATAATGACGTCGCCGTCAGAAAAATCCTCCTGGTCTACATAGTAGAGATCATCCTGCTGAGCATAGACAGTCGCATTGACAAATTCCGATGAGGTTTCTCCACTTTTATTTGTTGTCTCTTTCAGAAAACCGATTTCATCTGATTCTCCTCCGGTCGTCTCATAGCCTTTGGGAATCACATAGAAATCCTTATTTACTATGGAAGAAACTGGTATTTTCAATCCGGTCTTAATGTTGGTCACCAGTTCAATATCGATAAAACGGTCGGACGTATATCTGAGCATTCCTGTTGAAAAATCGATTTTGGCGTAAAAGCGATCATCTTTGGTAACAATCGTAAATTTTCCTGTCTGCGTTACACCGTCTTTCAGGAATTTTACACGGATTGTTTCTCTTCCGGCAAGCTGTACCGTCTGTGTATCAGTCAGCGGGATCATCAGTGACCAGTTTTCGCTGGTAACCAGCTTGTACACATCGTCTCCGACGGACAGCTGATCGGAACTTCTCAGATTTGTTTTCTGATAGGACTTCTGGTTAAAATGATCAGGTTCAATCGTATCCGCAGTCACAGACTCATAACCATCTTTTGTATACTGAACAATGCCGTCTGACGGTGCAAAATTTACCGTCTGGTTTCCGATTGTCTGTGTCGGGGCGACAATGTCTTCCGAATCAGTGCCCTGCTCTGTCACATCGGCCAGTCCTGCATACTGCAGAAGACTTCCCTCCATTTCATACTTAAAGCTGTACGTATCATAAAAATTGTTCGCGTCAAAATTATACGCAAATTTGGCCATGGCTGACCGTATCTGTGTCAGATCTTCTTCTGTCAGCTCAGCTGTGCCTCCGGAAGTCTCTCCATCGCCAATGCCGTACACTGCCCCGGATTTTTTAACCTTGGAGTTCTCACGTACATAGTAAGTTGCATAACCGCCGGTATTGGCCTGTACAAGCTGCTCTGACCGCAGGATCAACGCGGTATACGTCTGGTTTTTTGACAAAGGACCGCTTGTTACCTGATAGGGGGTAATATGCGCTGCAGTCAGATACATGATGATACTGATAACCATATAAATAAATAAAGCTCCGAACAGTATCGTTCCAATATTAAGCGTGGCGGCTTTTTTAAAATCTGAAAGGTGTATGTCCGGGCGTTTCCACTTTTTTTTCTGAGTTGGCAAAATACTGTCTCCTTGTTCTGTAAAAGTCTACATCCATGTTATTTTATCATTTTAGCCGTAAGACCTCAAGATGAAATTTCTCTGTATTTTAACATCACAGAAGAATATTTCTGGCAAAAATGGGCAAACTGTCTTTAAAATACATGCAGACAGGAGGAAATACTATGAATACATCTGGTTTGGATTATACTGCGTTAACGATCGCAATCATCGGTGCTATTAACTGGGGACTGATCGGTTTTTTCAAATTTGATCTGGTCGCATTCATCTGCGGCAATATGTCCTGGATTTCACGCATTATCTATGCGATCGTAGGAATCAGCGGTCTTTATCTGCTGAGCATGTACGGACGTATCGGAAATTCAGCAAAAAACGGATGATCTGACAGTTACATGTTCGCAGGACGGGTTTCCTGAGAAACGAAAAAAGGGGAGATGAAGTACCACTTCATCCCCCTGTATATTTTTTCTTCTACAAAGAAAGAATCACTTTATCTTTTAAGGATTCGCTGATCGTATCATCATTCACAGATATGCTGATAACGAAATTAACGCCGAATCTCTCGCCAATGGCTTCCAATTGAAGAATGGTATCGGTAATATCCTGATCCTCAAGCTGTGCGATCTTCATGAAACTGTCAATATACATCTCTTCCAGATCATGATCCTGTGAAATAATACCACAGATAAAACCTACGAACTCATCACTGTTTTTCAGCGGAAATCCGGATACATCGATCAACCGGATCCTGTTGTTCAGCTCATACATATGCCTCGTACTCTTATCCAAAAATACGATATTGCCATTCGCAGATTTGATTGCCGCATTAACTTTATCCAAAAGCTGCTTAGTCTTACCTTTTCCCTTATCCCCAATAATTAATTGAACCATAGCAGTTTCCTCCTTAAGTCATCATTTAATATGTAATTTTACTAAAAAGTATTGATTTATAGCTCTAATTATAGTGTATTTAAGACAAAAACACAATGGTAAATTTATAATTTCTTTAAGAATTAATTTTTGACAAAAGCTGATTCATATCATCATACAAATTTGCTTTTGTAGACGCATTCAAAACAATAGAAACATAAGGAGCTCCATAGTCATTCTGACTCAAAATTGCAAGGCAGGCTCCCGCCTGACTGGTGGTTCCTGTCTTTCCTCCCAGAACTGTAACACCGGAAGGTGCGCTGGTCTCTCCGGTCAGATAATGATCCGTCGAATCAAGGTGAACCTGGACAGTTTCATTTCCTCTGGTAAAATTAAGATTGTAAACCGAAAGCTGCATGGTATCAACAAAATAATCGTAATCCAACGCTTCGTTCAGCATCAGATAAACATCGTACGCCGTTGTATAGTGATTATCATCGTGAAGTCCGGACGGATTGACAAAATTCGTATTCGTCGCGCCGATTCTCCGCGCCTCCGCATTCATCATCTCAACAAAATGGTCGACAGACCCGCCTACATGTTCTGCAATCGCCATTGCGGCATCATTTCCGGAATACACCAGAAGGCCGTGAAACAGTTCGTCCATGGTGACAATATCGCCTGCCTGAAATCCACACACCTGAGATCCCTCTTCCAGCGTTACGGCATTCTGACTGACCGTAACGACATCATCCATATTTCCATATTTTACAGCCAGAATAGCGGTCATGATCTTGGTGATACTTGCAGGATATGCTTTTTCATGCATATCCTGGGCGTACATAACAGTCTTATCGTCAACATTCAAAAGACAGCTTTTCTCATTTCCAGGCATACTGATGCCTTCTGCGCCGACATTGTCATAGGCTACACAGAGCTCTGCGGCAAAAGGCTTTGCAGTCTGGAACGCATTCGTGCTGCCGTCCTGCTCAACCACCTGTTCCTGGTATGAAAAGTGCATATCCAGGTTTTTATCTTTTCTGATTTTCATGATTCCGAGAATGCCGAGCAGTACCACTATCATGAGAACCATAACCAGGAAAATCGTATTAATAAAAAGTTTTCTTTTTCTGGTGTTTGTTTTCATACTCTTCTGACCTCTCCCTGCAGATAATTTCTATTCTGAAGTCCGACATTCAACACAAGTCCCATTCCAATAAAGAGACTGACCATGGAACTCAGGCCGTAGCTGACAAAGGGAAGCGGTGTGCCTGTATTTGGCATCAGTCCGGTCGCCACGCAGATGTTAATGAAGCTCTGCAGCGCAACGACCGTCGCTACCCCGCAGCAGATCAGCCTGCCGGATAGATCTTTGGCTCTCCTGCCGGTCAGAATACATTCAATACAGATCAGGAAAAGCAGCAGAATAATACCGGCGGCGCCCAGAAATCCGAGCTCCTCCCCTGCCACTGCATAGATAAAGTCCGTCTGTATCTGAGATACGAAGTTTCCTTTATTGGATGAGGAAACTTTATTATTATTGTAGCCTTTTCCGGTCAGCTGACCGGAACCGATGGCTGTCTTGGAATTCTGCTGCTGCACGATATCATCCGAGTACGCGGCATCTTCAGGATACAGCCAGGACATGATACGGTCTTTCTGATAACTCTCCAGAATCTCAAGGTCCGTCTGAGTAACCAGAATCAGGAACCCGACGACAAGCGGGACCATGATGACTAACACCGTTCCGATGATCTTATAACTGAGCCCTGCAATATATAAAAGTACACAGAACAGTGCCGCTACGGTGATCGTGTTTTTCAGGTCAGGCTGTATCTTAATCAGAATAAGCGGAACAGCTACCAGTATGATAGAGCTGACCAGTGTCTTCAACGTGTTCAGATCATCCTCATGATCCATCAGATACTTCGCAAAGAACAGGATGAGTATGATCTTGGACAACTCCGTTGGCTGGAACTGGAAAGAACCGATTGAGATCCAGCGGGTCGCTCCGTAGGTTGTCTTACCCATGATACGCACTGCAAGCAGCATCAGAATATTTACAATATACATAATCCAGTAAAAATTCAGAATCCAGCTGAAGTCAATCAGGGAGACAATGACCATCAGGACGACCCCGAGAATCACCCCGAACAGCTGCCGTGTCTGCAGAGACTGCATGGCACTTCCGACCAGCATGACACCCATGCCGCTGATCAGCACAAGCCATAAAACCAATCTGAAATTGTAGTCTTTTAACTTATATAGTTTAAACATATGATTCCTTTGTTTTTATTTCACTTTCGTGAATTCATTGTGCGGTGTTTTTTTAACCGATATGGTAGCCATGAGTCTTGGTGGTGTTGCTGTAAATGTCAGTGCAACACCATCCTCTTCTACCAGTATGTATTTATTTACGGTTTTCATCAAATCTTTCTTCAGCATGATCAGAATTCCGGGAGAGCAGTCAATACGCTCGGCATTTACGAGAAGTTTCAGCCGGTCTTTTGCAATTCTGCCGGTATTTTTTCGTTTTGATCCAAACACCACTGCCACCTCCTACTTGTTTTTGAAAAGGCGCCGAAAAAGTCCTTTTTTCTCAGTAAGGTCCAGAAGCGGAATCTGTTCACCCAGGATTCTCCGGCAGATATTCAGATATGCCTGTCCTGCGAGTGACGGTCCGCCTGCAAGCGGCTCGCCCTGATTTGTTGCGATCACAATGTTCTCATCATCCGGAACGGCACCAATCAGGTCGACCGCCAGGATATCTACGACATCTTCCACGGACATCATATCTCCACGTTTGACCATATCCATACGGAGCCGGTTGATGACAAGCTGAATATCGCGCAGGTCATCCGCTTCCAGAAGACCGATAATACGGTCTGCATCCCTGATTGCAGAGACTTCCGGGGTTGTCACCACTATGGCTCTGTTAGCCCCGGCAACAGCATTTTTAAACCCCTGTTCAATACCCGCGGGACAGTCCAGCAGGATAAAATCAAATTCTTCCCTGAGATCGTCACACAGCTTTTTCATCTGCTCCGGAGTCACAGAAGTTTTATCCCTGGTCTGTGCTGACGGAAGCAGAAACAGTTTGTCCGGAAACTGCTTGTCTTTGATCAGTGCCTGTTTCATGCGGCAGTTTCCCTCGATGACATCCACCAGATTATATACGATCCGGTTTTCAAGTCCCATGACGACATCCAGATTCCGAAGTCCGATATCTGTATCGACCAGAACTGTTTTCCTGCCGAGAGCGGCAAGACCGCAGCCGATGTTGGCTGTCGTGGTCGTCTTGCCGACGCCCCCTTTTCCTGATGTTACTACGATTACTTCACTCATGATGCATCCTCCAAACGATTTCTTTTTTTTAATTATCCGCTTTCGTATTTAATCGGTCTGTTCGTTGGAAGTACCTTCCTGAGCCGCAGTTCCGGTCAGGATTTCCGTTTCATCTTTCAGTTCAAAATAATAATTTAAAATATCCTTAGCCACTAACGCCGCGTTAGTGGAGGAATACCCGTAGGCAATACGCACCGCCATGGATATTTCCGGATTTTCATACGGAGCATATCCGATGAAAAGTCCGTGACTGGTGCGGTTTCTGGACTGCTGCGCCGTACCGGTCTTGCCGGCAAGCGAAACATTCAGATCCTGGAATAATTCTTTGTTGGTTTCGGTGATAACACCTCGCATGCCGACATGGATATCATCCCAGATATACTGGGGTACCTCCAGTTGGCTCTGAACCTGCGGAGTTAAATCTTCTATCAGGTTGCCGGAAGAATCCGTCACTTTATCCAGCAGGGAGATATCATAGCTTGTGCCGCCGTTTGCAAGTGTTGACACATAGCGTGCAAGCTGAGACGTCGTATAGTTGTGTGTACCCTGACCAATTGCTGAAGGAATCGGCATCTGATCTGAGATCTGAGGATCAGCCTCCGAGATTTCGATACCGGAGTTTTTATCAAAGTCAAAAAGTTCGGCATAATTGGTGATTTTCTGTGTTGCATTGCTGTCCGAGAAAACATTGTTCTCATCCAGTCCCAGACGGTAGGCCACTTCACTGAAGAAGACGTTGCAGGAATTGGTAATACCTCCGCGTATATTCAGCAGGCCATGTCCATCCCTCTTCCAGCATCGAAGCTCTGAACCGTCGATTCTGTCAAAAATACCCGTACACTGGATCGTGGATTCATCATCGATGACACCCTCCATCAATCCAGCGACCGTTGTCACGAGCTTGAATGTCGAACCGGGCGCCGTTCTCTGCTGCGTCGCCTTATTATAAAACGGTTCCGACAGATCACTCGTCAATTTTCTATAATAACCGGTATCCATCTGATTTGCAAGCCGGTTATTGTCATAGCCCGGATATGTGACACATGCCTTGATCTCTCCGGTATTCGGATCTGTTATGACGACTGAACCGGAGCACGGGTCAAGTGCCAGCTGTGCGGGGGTGATTTCCAGATTCATGATCTTGCTTCTCATCAAGTCATAGGAGCTCGTCTGCCCCGCCATGAAAGATGTATACAGATCATCATCTTTTGACAGGATACCCTGATCATAAAGGATTGTGCACAGCTCATTACCTGAGATCACATCGTCCATCAGCATGTATTTGTACAGCAGTTTTGAAAATGCAGTGTCTGTTTTCAGGTAATCCGCGATATACGCCGCCAGTGCAGCATACACTTCCCCGGAATCCAGATATGTGTTCTCCTCAGTGAACCGGGAAATATCAATCCAGTTCTGGCTCGCTGCATATGTCAGGAACTCCTGAAGACTGATCGTCTCATCCTGTGTCCAGGCCAGATACGTCTGGTCTGATTTGTCAATGGCGTTTTTATCGAGAATGCCCGTGTCATCCATCAGCATCTCGTTGACGATATAACTGATGTAGACCTGCATCTCTTCCCTCATGTCTTTATATGCCTGCGGGGAGTCACCCGTCAGTTCCCGGCTGACCTCCTCAAAGATCTGCGCCTGCTTGGCCTCAAATTTTGCCTGCACATTGCGCTCCGTTTCAGAGGCATCTTCGCTGGAAAAATGGCCGATATCCAAAATGCTGTTATTGACAAGTGCATAATAGACATCGTAAATCGGGATCGGGATCGCAGAGGTATCCGTATTTTCATCCGTCTCAAAGGTTTTGATCGGCTGTATATTCGATACCAGAACTCCGGCAATCCTCTGTTCCAGTATTTTATAGGCTGCGATCTGAAGTTCCTTGTCAATGGTCAGATAAACATCGTTTCCCTGAACGGGATCCGTTTTGGAGTCCTTATCGATTTCCAGAACTTTTCCGAGATTATCGACATATACGGTCTCTTTCCCGTCTGTTCCCTGCAGCGTTGTCTCCATAACCTCCTCAATCCCCGTTTTACCGACAATGGAGGTTGTTGAATAGTTGGGATTTTCCTCCCTCAGCGAATCAAGCTCTTCAGCAGATATTTTCCCCGTGTAGCCGATCAGGGAAGAGAAATAAACACTGTCTGCGTAGACACGCACGGAATCTTCTGCAATATCCACGCCTTCCAGATCATTTTTATTTTCCATGATAGTAGCCACGGTCTCCTCACTGACATCCGTGGCGATCGTCACCGCCACGTATTTCTGATAGCTTGTGGTTGACAGCAGATAACGGATCGACACCATCTTCAACAGTTCTTCTTTTGAATATTCTGCTGGAAGACCATACTCTGTCAGTTCTTCCTCCGTATACGGATTTTCGGATAAAATAATACCGAAGCGGTCATCACCCGCCAGGTCTTTCATGATCTGATCCGGTGAAGCGTTTGCTTCTTCAGCTTTCAGATCATCAATCAGGCTGTGCCCGTAGACATCGGCACGGAATCGTGAGAGTGAAAAATCAGTAACGTCAAAGTCATAATTGCCGTTCTCATCCAGAACAATATGGAAACTGTGGTCTATAGAATCCCCATTTGCCTCTACGAGCTGTATGATCCGGTAAATCTCACTGTTCAGAGACAGATTTCGTATCCTCCGGTTCGCATAAGTGCCGCTGTCTTCCAGTGTTATGGAGTATGAAAGCTCATTTGAAGCGAGCACATTGCCGTCACAGTCCAGAATATTTCCGCGGGTGCTTTTCAAAGTCCGTTCACGGGTTGTCTGCAGAGAAAAATTATCTGCGTATTCCTGGCCATGAATGATCTGCAGAGAAAATATCCGCTGTATCAGAATAAAAGCCATGACAAGAAACACCGCGATCAGTACGGTGGTCCTGCTCAGTCTGAACTTTTTAAACATCTTTTTTATCTTCTTAACCAAGGTGATCGTTGTCCTTCCATTTCGTATTCAAGCAGCTGTCGGTTGATCCATAAAAACAGGCGGTAGAATAGCAGTGTCATAACAACCGTATAAACGATTTCCGGAATGATGATCTGCTTCAGATATCCGAAAAAATTCAGGCGGCCCCGAAGCATGAACTGCAGTCCGTAAATGACGATTCCGTATACGGCGTCACTGGCCGTTACCAGCATAGTCGGTACTTTGATATCTTCGTCATAATACACTTTATATAAAAATCCATTCAAAAATCCAATCCACATATATAAAAGCGCGTGGAATCCAAAGAGGTTGCCATAAAACATATCGATCATCAGTCCGCTCAGGAATCCTGTAAACATACCGATACGCTTTCCGCACATAAATCCAAAGGATACCGTCAGGATCAGCAGCAGATTCGGTGTGATGGATGCGATGGAAAGCGCTTTAAATACAGTACTCTGCAGCAAAAAGGTCAAAAGAACCAGAACAGCCAGGATCAGTTTTCTGCGCATCAGTCTCCTCCTTTATTCTTCAGTTCCTTTATCACCAGAACCTCATGTATATGGGCAAAATCAACGACCGGGATCAGATATCCGTTCTTTGTGAGATTATTCGTATCATTGTTGATCTCGTCGATGTATCCGATCAGGATGCCTTTCAGGAATTTGTCACTGATGTTGGAGGTGACGATCCGGTCACCGACCTGTACCTTGTCTTCCTTATCTGTCAGCTGGATGAAATTGAGTTTCCCCTCATCCATCAGCAGCAGATTGCCTGTTACGATGCAGTCATCTGATGTGGTTGCAACCATGGCGCTTACATTGCTGGAGTCGTCAATGATGGAACGCACAGTGGCCCAGTCCTTGCCGACTTCAGTTACGATGCCGGCAAGCCCCCCGTTTGCAAGGACATTCATATCAACCTGGATACCGTCATCACTGCCGCGGTTGATCACAAACGTATTATACCAGTTGCCGGGATCTTTGGAAATAACCTGTGCGGCTACCTTTTCGTACTCGGAATATTCTTTATCCAGCGTATACAGCTGTCTTAAGCGTTCCAGCTCTTCCTGATCCTGCAGCAGATTACTGTTCTCTTCCGTCAGTTTATCGACTTTCTCCTGCAGGGCTTCATTTTCATTTTTCAGTTTTTTGGCATTCATAAAACCGCTCGTCTGATCCCGCAGCCATGTACCTGCCCCGTTGATACCTTTCTGGAAGGGTGAGATGACGTACCCTGCGCCCTGCTGAATCGGGGCAAAGGAAAACCTGGAAGTCGCTGCGAGTGCGATCAGACCGATGCAGACGATGGTCATGATGATGATCCAATGTTTTGTTTTTATGGAAAATCGATTCTTTTTTTTCATGCTTTGTCCTCAATTAAAATCTGTATTTCTTACTGCTGCTTTTTGATGTGAATGCCCAGTGCTGCAGTGATTTATGGTTGATGATCTCTTTCAGGCCATAGACCGCAGACGTGTCACTGTATTGAGAAATATGGGCAGCACATCCAAGCCGCTTCGCCAGATACGTATCGATATACGGTATCCTGGTACAGCCTCCGGTCAGGTAGATACCTTCCGTCGTGATGCTGCTATGTATCTGAGGCGGGGTACGTTCCAGAAACAGCTGAATCTCGTCCGCCGCCTGCCGCAGCTGACTGCGGATGACTTCATTTATAACCGCAGAGCTGACCACACCTTCTTTTGGCAGACCGGATATCGTATCAAGTCCGACTACCTTCCGGGCTTCTTTCGTGTCGGAGGAAAGTCCGGCCATGGCTGTTTTCAGCCTGGAGGCCATTCTGCGGCTGATATGAAGACCGCATCGTTTCCGCACGTTGGCGACGATCGCCTCATCAATTCGGTTCCCGCCGAATGACAGCGGTTTGCTGATAATCACTCTGTTGTCAGCCAGGACAGAAATTTCCGTACACTCGGCGCCCATATCGACGATCATGGAACCTTTGCTTCTGGAGATCGGTATTCCAAGGGACAGCGCATTTACAATGGGCCGTTCCACCAGAAAAATCCGGCTTTTTCGAAGATCCCCGCCGCTGGCGATCGTATTGTAGGCCCTCTTCTCAATTTCTGTCATGTTCATAGGCACAGAAAAATAGACAATCGGCCTGTTCCCGAAGTGTTTGTTCAGCTTGCGCAGCAACAGGTGGAGAACCACTTCCAGATGGCCGATGTTGGCAATCATGCCGCCGCTCATCGGAGAAGAAACTACAATATTATGCGGAGCCTTTTCATACATCTCATACGCATCATTTCCCACTGCGAGCACTTCTTCTTTATTGCGGATAGCAATCATGTTTTTTTCTATTAAGATTTCATCTTTCTTCAGGGAGTAGATCTTAATCGTATCTGACCCCAGATCCACTCCGAATACATGCTGTAAAACCATAGACTTTATAACCCCTTTATGCCCTCTGTATCATCCCCTCCTGACACAGACTGATATGCCGCCTGTCACCGATAATAATGTGATCCAGCAGATAGATTCCAAGCAGTTCTCCGGCTTCAAGGATACGTTTGGTGATCAGGATATCCTCGTTGCTTGGCCGTGGATTTCCGCTTGGGTGGTTGTGCACCAGAATAATGTGGACCGCATGGAACTGCAGTGCTGACAAAAAAATCTCGCGCGGAGAAATCAGCGATGCATTCACAGTACCTTTGGATACCTGTACATCACCCAGAAAATGATTCTTTGTATCCAGCATCATACACAGCAGAACTTCCTGTTCCTGATGTCTTAAATCTTCCATATAATAATCGGCGATCGTATCCGGACTTTTAAAATCCAGAAATGGACTGGACGCCCCTTTTGCGATCCGTCTCGACAATTCACCGATACATTTAATCTGTACAGCTTTCACATCCCCGATTCCCTTTACTTCCGTCAGCTGTGCAAGAGACAGATGGTGCAGTCCCAGCAGACCCTCATGCCCCTTGGACAATGCAAGCAGATGCTGCGCAAGTTCTATGGATGAGGTACCGTGTGTTCCGCTCCTCAGAATAATGGCGAGAAGCTCTGCATCCGTCAGAGACTGTGCTCCGTGCAGTCGGAATTTCTCATAAGGACGTGATTCGACAGGCAGTTTTTTATCGTTTCGTGTTTTTCATAGACCTCTGTCTCTCTTCAGGCAGAGTCAGCAGGCACTTTACATAAAAATTCATTTATATTTCTAGCACAAATGGGGCACAAAGTATACCGATATTCCCGTTATTAAAGATTTCACAATTTCAATCCGCAGCGACAGCTTCTGCTGTTTTCAGACCGTCGATCGCTGCCGAGTGATCCCTCCCGCATAACCTGCTCCTTCTCCATGGGAAAATGCCGGAAATATTACTCATCAGCCTGGCGTCGCGGTGGATTCGTATGGGTGACGAAGTCCTGCTCTCAACTGCGCTCAGCAGGCAGTCCCTGCGGTCAAATCCGGGAATCTTTTTGCCAAAGGCATGAATTCCTTCCACAAGCGCATCCGCCATGAATCCAGGGAGAAA
>NZ_JAKNTI010000030.1:0-11806 GCF_022440585.1 Lawsonibacter sp. OA9 | reverse complement strand
TTATCACCGACGGAAATCTTTCTCTTCTGCGCAATATAAATGCGGACAGCCTGATTAACACCAGGAGAGAGCTCATCCCCGTTTTCTCTTGTAAACACTTTGGCATCCACAACGATACCGTATTCTCCGTGCGGAACCTTCAGGGAGGTATCACGCACCTCGCGCGCTTTCTCACCAAAAATTGCGCGCAGCAGACGTTCCTCAGCTGTCAGTTCAGTTTCCCCTTTCGGAGTCACCTTTCCAACAAGGATATCACCTGCACGGACCTCCGCACCTATACGGATAATTCCGCGTTCGTCCAGATCTTTCAGCGCATCGTCACCGACACCCGGAACGTCTCTCGTGATCTCTTCCGGTCCAAGCTTCGTGTCTCTGGACTCTGCTTCGTATTCTTCTATATGAATAGACGTGTAGACATCTTCCTGTACGAGCCGTTCGCTGAGCAGTACAGCATCCTCGTAGTTATAACCTTCCCATGTCATAAAACCGATCAGCGGGTTCTTGCCGAGTGCAAGCTCTCCCTGAGAGGTGGACGGACCGTCTGCGACAACCTGGCCTGCCTCTACATGTTCCCCTTTAAACACGATCGGTTTCTGATTATAACAGTTGCTCTGATTGCTTCGTAAGAATTTTGTCAGATGGTACGTCTCTGTGCTGGCATCATCATCGTAACGAATCACGATCTCTTTGGACGTTGAGCGCAGGATCGTTCCTGCTCTTTTGGCCGTCATGCAGACACCGGAGTCAACCGCCGTCTTTGTCTCCATACCAGTTCCAACTACAGGCGCCTCCGTGATCATCAGCGGAACTGCCTGACGCTGCATGTTGGATCCCATCAGCGCACGATTGGCATCATCATTCTGAAGAAACGGAATCAGTGCAGTTGCCACGGAGAATACCATCTTAGGAGATACGTCCATGTAATCAAACATCTGTTTTTCATACTCCTGCGTCTCTTCTCTGTAACGGCCGGATACGTTTTTGTGGATAAAGTATCCATTCTCATCCAGCGGCTCATTCGCCTGTGCAACATGATAATCGTCTTCCTCGTCCGCTGTCATGTAGATTACTTCATCTGTGACGCGCGGATTCTTCGGATCGGTTTTATCGATCTTTCTGTATGGCGCCTCTACAAAACCGTACTCATTGATGCGGGCATAGGATGCCAGTGAGTTGATCAGACCGATGTTCGGACCTTCAGGCGTCTCAATCGGACACATTCTTCCATAATGAGAGTAGTGCACATCTCGAACCTCAAAACCTGCCCTGTCTCGTGACAGACCGCCAGGACCCAGTGCGGACAGACGCCGTTTATGAGTCAGCTCACCCAGAGGATTATTCTGATCCATAAACTGTGACAGCTGTGAAGAGCCGAAGAACTCCTTCACTGCCGCAGTGACCGGTTTAATATTGATCAGGGACTGCGGGGAAATCCCCTCAATGTCCTGTGTTGTCATTCTTTCACGGACGACTCTTTCCAGCCTGGACAGACCGATCCTGTACTGGTTTTGAAGCAGTTCACCGACTGCACGGATTCTTCTGTTTCCGAGGTGGTCGATATCATCATCATTTCCCAGACCGTATTCCAGATGAATATTATAATTGATAGAAGCCAGAATATCTTCCTTGGTGATATGCTTCGGAATAAGATCATGAATCTCTCTCTTAATGGCTTCTTTTATATCGTCAAGACTGTCGTTTTCTTCCAGGATGCGGGACAGCACCGGATAATACACGAGTTCGGTAACCCCTACTTCCTTAGGATCGACATCGACAAAATTCGTAATATCAACCATCATGCTGGACAGCACTTTGACATTACGCTCTTCTGTCTGAATCCACACAAAAGGAACGGCTGCATTCTGGATGGAATCCGCCATTTCTCTTGTCACTTCTGTGCCCTTTTCCGCGATAATCTCGCCGGTCATCGTATCAATGACATCCTCAGCAAGAATATGACCGGTAATACGATTTTTGAGCATCAGTTTTTTATTAAATTTATATCGTCCAACTTTCGCCAGATCATATCTTCTGGGATCGAAGAACATACTCATGATCAGGCTCTCTGCGCTCTCTACAGCGAGCGGTTCGCCCGGTCGGATCTTTTTGTATAACTCAAGCAGGCCCTCCTGATAATTTTCGGAGGTGTCCTTTGTAAAGCTTGCCAGAATCTTCGGTTCCTCACCAAATAATTCTATAATCTCGGCATTGGTGCTCACTCCCAGTGCACGAATCAGTACTGTAATCGGAACCTTTCTGGTCCTGTCTACACGTACATAGAAAATATCGTTGGAATCCGTCTCATACTCAAGCCACGCACCCCTGTTCGGAATAACAGTAGATGAATATAAGGTCTTACCAACTTTGTCATGTGCGATGGCATAGTATATACCAGGGGAACGTACTAACTGGCTGACGATAACACGTTCTGCACCATTGATAACAAAAGTACCTGTCTGCGTCATCAAAGGCAGATCGCCCATGAATATCTCGTGTTCATTAATCTCGTCATTTTCTTTATTATATAAGCGAACTTTTACTTTTAAAGGTGCGGCGTACGTAGCATCTCTTTCTTTGCATTCTTCGATGGAATATTTCACATCATCTTCGCACAATGTAAAATCAACAAACTCCAGGCTCAACTTGTCGCTGTAATCGGTAATCGGAGAGATATCATTAAAAACTTCCTTTAACCCTTCATTCAGGAACCAATTATATGAATCTTTCTGAACCTCGATCAGGTTGGGCATTTCCAGAACTTCCTTTTGTCTCTGGTAACTCATCCGCATACTTTTTCCGGTCGTAATTGGACGTATTCTGTTTTTCTCCATTGACGTTTCACCCCTTGTGTATATAAAATTTATTACCGCACATGCCTCTCACCCAGAAGTAGGCATATCTTGCCATAATAGTGCATTTTTTACTGTATCATATTTAACATACAATGTCAACAATAAATTACATTTCAAATTGTGATTTTCGCCCAACTGTGCTACAATGAACGCATAAGCTACGAACGCGCAGTTTGATGAGAGATGATCGGCTGCTCCGCAGACGCATCAGCTCACAGCAAAATGCATGTGAGTGCAACGAACACCGAGGAAGCTTTTGCTTTACGAGGTGGCGTTCGGAGACAATCATATTCCGAGGAGGGATTATTATGACATGGAGAGAAAAATGTATCCCTGCATTGATTGCAGCCCACGTCTTTTTATCGCCGCAGCACTTTTCCCGTTTTGAGGAGGCTTTTCACATGCTGAAAGACCGGCCTTTTTTTAACAAGGGTGTATGCAAGTACGCATTCATGGCCGCACTTGACCAGGAACACTATAATGAGTTCAAAGACCTTGTGGAATTCATGATCAATGAAAAAGCCGTCACTGCCTCTTACATGATAAAACGGCAGAAAAAACTGCTGACATGTCTCTGTGACACCAACGAAAAGACAATCTGTAAGTTGATCATCCAATTCCTGGAACATCCTGAACAGACACCCTCCGAATCATTTATCCTGGAACTTTCCTCTGCCTGGGTCCCTATCGGCGACTCCACACTGGAATCCAGCTATGTCATTGATTCACTTTAACTGAAAACGCGTTTTGGGTGTGCAAAAGCCGAACTAACAAGAGCAGGTATCCATAAGGACTACCTGCTCTTTTGCTTTCGCTGTATGACCGGAATTATTTCAGGTTAACTTTAGCACCTTCAGCTTCCAGTTTTGCTTTGAGTTCTTCAGCCTCAGCTTTTGCTGCTGCTTCTTTGATCACTTTCGGAGCTCCGTCAACGATCTCTTTCGCTTCTTTCAGACCAAGTCCTGTAGCTTCACGAACTACTTTGATAACTTTAACTTTGTTTGGTCCTACTTCTGCAAGTTCTACATCAAACTCATCTTTTTCTTCAACTGCTGCTGCATCACCTGCACCTGCTGCTGCCACTACTACACCTGCTGCTGCAGATACACCAAATTCTTCTTCACATGCTTTTACCAGATCGTTTAACTCTAATACAGTTAACTCTTTAATAGCTTCAATAAATTCAGCTGTTGTTAATTTTGCCATTTTATTTTCCTCCATATAATTTTATTTTTGTTTGATTATTTCTCCCCGGTACTTTAACCGGAATATACACTTCTACTCTTCTGCAGCTGCAGGTTGTCCTGCTTCAGCAATCTGATTAAGCACACGAGCGAAGTTTGTGATTGGAGACTGAATGCTTCCAAGCAGTTTTCCAAGCAGTTCTTCTCTTGAAGGAACGCTTGCAAGAGCCTGCATGCCAGCCTGATCATTGTAATTTCCTTCGATTACGCCTGCAACCATTTCCAGAGCCGGGTACATTTTTGCGTATTTAGCCAGGATTCTTGCCGGAGCTGTCGCATCTTCACTGGAAATCGCGATTGCGTTAGTTCCATGCAGATGTTCTGAAAGACTTTCACAGGCTGTTCCCTTGAATGCAAAGTTCATCATTGTATTCTTGTACACTTTGTACTGAATACCGGCTTCCCTTAATTCCTTACGAAGAATTGTATCCTGCTCAACAGTAAGTCCGCTGTAATTCACCAGTACGACTGCCTGAGCGTCTTTAATGCTATTTGCAATTTCTTCTACGATCGGTTGTTTCAGTTCTACTTTTGCCATAAAACGGTGCACCTCCTTATATTATTTTGTTGTACACGCTTCAAGATATAAAAAGACCCTCACTTCGACAGTGAGGGTGAAAGATTCTTAAGGTAAGAATGATCTCTCCTCGGCGGGTGAATGTCTCTTTATGCCATGAGGCACCCGCTGTCTTCGGCGTGATACTTGAAATACTATAGCATCCGTAAGACAGATTGTCAAGATTATTTACAAAATTTTACGCCTCCATAACTTTCGCTCCTGCTGGGGCTGCTACCTGCTACGGCTTCAGTAGATTGGCTGGTATCAAGGTAAGATTAAACATTTTAAATATAATGGAAATTTTAATGTTTAATTTCCATTATAACCTTAACACACTCATTACAATTTTTTCTTTTATCCACATTATAAATATGGCATATAATTTTTTTGCTTTTTGCCAACAGTTCTGCTACCCCAGCACTGTAATATCTCGGAACGTACCCCAATACTTTTCCTGTGAAATCTAACAACTGTACTGCATTCTGATCATATTGATTATCTGGTTCTCTTTTTAGATAAACTTCATCTCCTCTGGTAATCTCCACGGCTCCGGAGCAATCCTTCCCATCACAATCCAGATAATGCCTGACACCCGCCATGTAAAAAATCCGTGTCAAATCATTTTCCATGTCTAAAATCGGGTCAATAAATTCAAGACTGTCAATCGGAAGCCTTGCACCACTTCTCTTTAACAATAAATACTCATCATATTCTTCGAGTCCGTATTTGTTCAAAATATCACGAATATTCTTTCTTCTTTTGTCGGGCAACCGACTTACAAAAATCGAGAAAAGTTTATCATCTTTATAAACCTTATTTAAATCAGGAAAACAAAGCAAGGGAATAAACCCATCAGCGATTGCAGATCCCACTTCCTCGCAATATCGAAATTCATATTGACTATTTTTAGTTAACTGTCCAACAATGTACTGTTTTCTGGACTTCTCTGATTTCCAAATCAAGTACAGATAATCTTTTCCGCCTTTAACTGACATATTACCCCTCCCTTTTTCCATAAATTCCAGTCATTAATTGTACTTTTGATAATAAAAATCTTAATATTAGATCTCTTTTTTTCTTTGGGAGTATTTCCTTGTATTTGTCTAATATAGCACAGATAGCTTCTTCTGTCACACACGTCTCAATCTTTTCTACAATATCAATTGTTTCTTTGTAATATTTTTCTCGCAGAAACTTTAGTACATCTAACTGAGTCGGTTGTTTCTTCTCCTTATTCCCAATACGTATTAAAGACCTTGACTTTGTATCCACAAGAGACTTCCACAAAAGTTGGTCATTTCCTAAGTACTGATCTATTTTTGAATCCTTAACATATGCACAAAGAGATGAACTATTATCATATAATGGGCTTAACCTAAGTACTTTATTTTCCATTATTAATGCCCAATTGCTTTGATGGCGATCTGTATTGCCGATCAGAAAATCAAAAACGAGAACAGGCAAGAAATCGTCAAAAAGTTTTAATGGTTGTAACACCCGTTGTATCATTTCTATTGAATACTTATCCCCCGTCTTCATATCTGATAACGTGTCCGCGTCAAAATTGTTATATTCTAAACTAATACAGTAAATACCTTCAATAAGTACCATCCCTTCATGGTCAATAATATTATAACTCATGGAACCTTCTCTGCCTTTATAGGTACCAACCTCAAATTTGGCGCAGGGAATCCCTATTAATTGTGCCAATTCATATGCAACACACTCCGAGATATGATCTGTCGTTGTTATATCTTTCTTGTATTTAAATAGCCCTATCTGGTTTGTATCAGGATTCATTAACCATAATTTTTCACTTCTGCCACTCCCCTCTGAAGCCCCTTCATATTCTTTCCAAAAAGAAAAATCTTTCATTAGCAACTCCTCCTTTACCTTGACCAATCAAGAACATTTGTTCTTATATGGTAGCACGTATTTTCTGGTATTACAATACCATTTTTATTCGATTTAAGATTTTTTGAAGATCCGATCCTGCAGCGTTGTATCGCAGCATCTACTTTTACGTTAGCGAAATTTTTTATATAATAGGAAAATGGAGAACTTTATGTTCTCCGTCCCCTATCCATAATCTTACAGAATACAACTCCCACCACCGTGCTGATCAGTGTCGCCACAATTGCGGGGCCAACGATCGCCGTGGGATTCACGCTTCCATACTGGCTCCTGTATGCGATGATGTTCACCGGGATCAGCTGCAGAGAAGAAATATTGATGATTAAAAACGTACACATTTCATTACTCGCTATCCCCTTTGACTGTACTGGTCCCGATATCTTCCCTCCTCTTCTGTCCTCATCAAGATTCGCCAGCTCTTCCATAGCCTTCAGCCCGGCAGGCGTGGCAGCCCAGCCCAGCCCCAGAAAGTTGGCAATCATATTAGTAGAAATATGATCCCGCGCCGGATGGTCTTTTGGTATCTCCGGAAACAAAAAAGACAGTATCGGACCCATTTTCTTCGTCATGCGTTCCAGGATTCCCGCACCCGTGGCAATCTCCATGATGCCTGACCACAATCCCATAATTCCAAGCATGGTGATCGCAAGGGTCACCGCCTCCTTTGCCGAAGAAAGCGCAGCCTCCGAAACTTCCGGAAAACGGCCGGTAGCCGCACCGTAGGCAATTCCCAGAATTATCATTCCCGCCCATAATACATTTAACATATCTTATCTGCCATTTCGTTCTATTTCTACCACTATATGCTTTTCTTTTAAAAATCAGTATCTCCTGAAGCTTTTCCACATATAATGAAACAATTTAACGGATAGAAAACGAAAGGAAGGGCCATGTCTTATCAGAATCATTTGCAGGAAATCCGCCGGAAATATCAGACTGATCCAGAAAGCGGGCTCACAGAAGAAGAAGCCGGGCGGCGGAAACGGGAGCAGGGAGAAAATGTACTTTACCATCCCAAACCTCCTTCAGCCGCAGCCAGATTCGCCGGGCAGCTGAACGATCCACTGATTTTTATCCTGTTTGCCGCCGCGATCATCTCCGTTATGCTGGCTGAATATGGTGACACTCTTATCATACTGGCTGTTATCCTGCTAAACGGACTGGTAGGCATGATACAGGAAGGCAAGGCACAGAAATCTCTGGAAGCCCTGAAAAAACTGACCAGCCCGGAAGCCATTGTAAAACGTGACGGCATCTACAGAAAAATACCGGCTGCCAGCCTTGTTGTGGGCGATATTGTCAGCCTGGAAGCGGGATGCCAGGTTCCGGCTGATATTGAACTGATCTCCGCCTCGAGTATTAAGCTTGAAGAGTCGGCGCTGACAGGAGAATCTGTCCCGGTAGAAAAAGAAGTCCCCGATATGGTTTATATGTCAACAAGCGTGGTCTATGGCCGGGGCGAGGGTGTCACTGCAGCTACCGGAATGCAGACCAAAATCGGCAGCATTGCCAAAATGATCGCGGAACCGGCCAGAGAAATGACCCCGCTTCAGAAACGCCTGGAAAGCCTGGGCAAAGCCTTAAGTATCTGTGCCGTGTTCCTGTGTATCTCGCTTTTTATTATCGCTATTCTGCAGAAAAGAGATATACTTGAAATGCTGATTACCGCCATCTCACTGGCAGTCGCCGCCGTCCCGGAAGGACTGCCTGCAGTTGTCACCATCGTTCTTGCCCTGAGTGTTTCCAGGATGGTCAGAATCAACACCATTATCCGCAGGCTTCCGGCAGTTGAAACACTCGGCTCAGTCAACGTCGTATGCTCCGACAAAACAGGAACATTGACCCAGAACCAGATGACTGTCGTACAATGCTATACCCGCGGTACCATGTATGTGCCCGAAAGCATGGATCCTGACCGGCATCATGCTTTTTTTGAGGGCTTTGTTCTGTGCAACGACGCCATGTATTCCAATGGCCGGCCCATCGGCGATCCCACGGAAACCGCACTTCTTGATCTTGGCATGAAGGCAGGTTTCAGAAAAGAATCTCTGGAAGAACAGCGGCGCCGGATCGATGAAATCCCTTTCGACTCGGGCCGCCGCATGATGACTACGGTTCATTGGAAGGGCAGCCGGAAAATTTCATATACCAAGGGGTCCTGCGAAGAACTGCTGGCACACTGTGACCGTATTCTGACTGCCACCGGACCAGAGCCCATGCAGACACGTGACAGAGATGCCATCCGCACAGTACTGCAGGAAATGAGCCGGGATGCACTCCGGGTTCTCGCCCTGGCGATGGCGGAGGATGTATCCTCCCCGCGTGAGGAAAACCTGACGTTCGTGGGACTGGTCGGCATGTCAGATCCTCCACGACCGGAGGTTCCTGAGGCAGTCAGGCGTTTCCGGGAGGCCGGAGTCCGGACTGTCATGATAACAGGGGATCACGCCGACACTGCCTTTTCCATTGCGAAACAGCTTTCAATCGCAGATTCCAGGACAGAGTGCATAAGTGGCCAGGAGCTCGAGAATCTGACGGATTCGGCACTCGCACAAAATATCGAAAATTACAGTGTATTTGCCAGAGTTTCTCCGGCACACAAAGTGCGTATCGTAAAAGCTCTGCGCAGTAAGGGCTGCATCACCGCCATGACGGGGGACGGCGTCAATGACGCACCCGCGCTCCGGGCAGCAGATATCGGTATTGCCATGGGCAAGAACGGAACCGATGTCGCCAAAAACGCAGCGGACATTATTCTCACCGATGATAACTTTGCCACAATAGAGCGGGCGATCGAGGAAGGGCGGGGAATCTATGAGAACATAAAAAAATCCGTCCTCTTTCTCCTCTCCTCCAACTTTGGTGAGATCATCACCATGTTTCTGGCTGTGATTGCAGGGCTCGCTTCGCCGCTGAAAGCCAGTCATATCCTGTGGGTCAATCTGATCACCGACTCACTGCCGGCGCTTGCGCTTGGTGTAGATGAAAATGACCGCCGGATCCTGATGGAAAAACCTCCTCGAAGCGCCAAAGAAAGTCTGTTTGCCGGAGGCGGGCTTTTCTGCACTCTGTTCTATGGGTGCCTGATCGCGACAGTCAGTTTAACCGCGTATTTCAGCGTTCCCTTCAGCTGCCTGGGTCAAAGCAATACACCCGTCACACTGGAGAATCTGCGTATAATGCTGAGTGACCCGCAGGTACTGATGCGGGCTCAGACTTATGCCTTTACGGTTCTGGGAATCTCAGAACTGTTTCACGCCATCGGCATGCGCAGTGTGGAAAAATCACTGTTTCGAACAAATCCTTTTTCAAACCCGCTGATGATACTTGCCCTGCTCCTCGGAATATTCCTGCAGGTCGCAGTGACAGAGTTTCCTGTCCTGACTTCCATGTTCGAAACGGTACGTTTAAGCCTGGGCGAGTGGATCGGGCTGATCCTGCTCTCAGCCACCCCAATGTTAGCACACGAATTTTTACTGTTTGATCCGGGAACACTCTTACAAAAATTTCATAAACGCCAGGACCATAAGCAGAAATCCACTGATCCAGGAAAGGTTTAAAGACAATTTTTCAGCCAGCCGGTTTCCCAGCAGGCTGCCTCCCAGGATCGCCGCGGCTCCTATTACAAGTGACATAACGGACGTCAGGACTGGATTCGGAGTCATGACACCTGCTCCGAATCCGGCTGCTGCGCTGTCCAGAGACAATGCAGTCCCCAGCGATACCGCCTCCTTTACCGACAGAACGCCGCTTTTATCAGCGTCCGCCTTATCAGGATCAGCGTAAATCTTCAGAATAAAACAAAATTCCAGAAATGAAAACGAAATCTCGGGGGCATGTTCCCCGTTTTTTCGAATCAGGGTTTTGATATAACTGTCGAATATCTTTATCATGCCGAGCCCGAACAGCACTGCAAAACAGAAAATCCGGACAAAACCGGATGGGATCAGCGGAACCAGAAGACTGCCGATCAGCAGAAATATCAGCAGAATACTTGCAGAGATCAGATCCATGACCGCCATGGAAGATACAGGTATCTTCACACGGTTAGTCCCATATGCAAAGCTGGCCACAAAGGCATCGACAGAAAGTGCGGTGACAAGAACCAGCGCCTCCAAAAAGCCAGAAAGAAAGAAATTCATATTACACATCCAAAGTACTATTCTTAATATCATATGTAAATTATGAAAAAGTGCCAGACACGTATAACCAGCCGTCCAAATGACCATCCTATCCTAATAAGGAATTTATGCAGACTCAGGAGGGAACACCATTGATACAGCTGGAAAATATATATAAAAATTTTGGCGACGCCCAGATACTAAAGGACATTAACCTTCACATTAAAGAAGGCGAAAAACTGGTCATTATCGGTCCTTCCGGTTCAGGTAAAAGTACTTTGATCCGCTGCATGAACTGTCTGGAGGAACCGACATCAGGCCGCATTCTGATCGACGGAGAAGTTCTTACCAAAAAGAACCGGACAGCCGTCAACCGGGAACATTCTTCCATGGTTTTCCAGCAGTTTAACCTGTATCCGCATCTGACCGTCTTAGAGAACCTGACATTAGCCCCTGTGAAACTAAAGCACCGCAAAAAAAAGGAGGCAGCGGAAGCCGCAATGCATTATCTGGACAGGGTTGGACTCGCCGAAAAGGCTGCTGCATATCCACCCAGCCTGTCCGGAGGCCAGCAGCAGCGGATCGCAATCGCACGCGCACTTGCCACCCAGAATAAAATCATTTTATTTGATGAGCCCACTTCTGCGCTGGACCCTGAAATGGTTCAGGAAGTACTGGACGTCATGGTCAGTCTGTCAAAAGAAAATAATTTTACGATGGTAATCGTAACACATGAGATGGGATTTGCCCGTCAGGTTGCAGACCGGGTAATTTTTCTTGAGAACGGGGTGATTGTCGAGGAGGGCGCCCCCGATCACTTTTTTGACCATCCCCAAAATGAGCGCACAAGAGAATTTTTAAGTAAAATTATCAGATGAGGAATTGCGTATGAAAAGACTTAAACATACCGCCGTACTGTTGACAGTTATTTTAACAGGTATACTGTTTCTGGCAGGCTGCAGTATAAAAAAAACAGAAAATCGCCCTACCATAACTATCGGATGCAAAAACGATGTTCCGGGTTTCGGTCTTCTGGATACTACAACAGGGGTGATATCCGGATTTGAAATTGATGTTGCATCTGCTGCAGCCCGCATCATATACGGGGACGACGTG
>NZ_JAKNTI010000005.1:0-23633 GCF_022440585.1 Lawsonibacter sp. OA9 | reverse complement strand
CTGGCAATCTTTCGGAGGAGAAAGGTGGGATTTGTTTTCCAGAACTATAATCTGGTGCCTGACTTAAATGTATATGAAAATATAACACTGCCTGTAGAACTGGATGGAAAACAGGCAGACAGTGATTATATCGGGCATATACTCAAGATCCTGAAACTGCAGGATAGAGCAGAGGCATTGCCGGGGACACTGTCAGGCGGACAGCAGCAGCGGGTGGCTATTGCAAGGGCAATCGCTTCCAAGCCATCCATTATACTGGCGGATGAGCCGACAGGAAATCTCGATACGGCTGCCAGTCATGATGTTATGGGACTTCTGAGAATAGCAGCGAAGCAGTTTCAGCAGACCATCGTACTGATTACACATGACCATGACATCGCACAGATGGCGGACCGTATAGTACGCATTGAAGATGGCAGAATTGTGGAAGGAAGTGCTGCAAATGTTAGCTAATAATAACCAGAATATTCTTGTTAAAATGTGCAGGCGCTCGCTCGTCAGGAATAAACAGAGGTTTGGAATCATCACTGCGGCGATCATGTTGTCGGCTTTTATGCTGTTCAGTGTCCTGACTGTGGGAACCACATATTTTAAAATGCAGCATCAGCAGGAGATGCGCCTGCAGGGCGGGGACTATGATGCCCTGCTGGTCAATGGATTTACGGAGGGGCAAAAAGAGATATGCGGGCGGGATGAAAATATACTGTATGCCGGCACGGAAGCCTATGCCGGATATGCGATGGAGACAGATGTGGATGATACCATGTATTCAGGCATGCTGTGGTGTGATGAAGTCCAATGGGAAAATATTCTGGCTCCCGCACGGGAATGGGTGAAAGGGGAGTACCCGGAAAAAGATCATGAACTGATGGCCACCAGGGAAGCACTTCAAAACTGCGGAAAAGGAAATCTCGGTGTTGGGGACCGTTTTATTCTGACTTATTCCGATAAAAAAGGAACACATACCAGGGAGTTTTTGATATCCGGAATATGGGAGGGATATGGTACGAAAGACGCGTTCTATGTATCGGAGTCGTTTTATAAACAGTCCGGGTATCAATTGCGTTATAACGGTGTGCTTAATCTGAAGTTCAGAGGTTCTCTTATACGGCAGAAGACGTTGTCTGATCTGGAGAAGAGTCTTTGTCTGTCAAACCGGCAGTATTTTATGCCCACCGTCACGATGGAGAAAACGGCAGGTGTTCTCGCAGGAATGGCAGGACTGGTCATTATCACATGTATAAGTGCTTATCTGCTCATCTATAATATCCTGTACTTATCGGTATCCGGCAATATCAGGTATTATGGACTCATGCAGACGGTGGGCATGACGGAAAGACAGATATACTGTCTGATACAGAAACAGATGCTCTGCGTCACCATTATCGGAACAGGCGCCGGGCTTCTGGCAGGTTTTGCCGTCTCATACCTGCTGATTCCGGCAGTGGTAAGGGCGCTCGGTATTCATAAACTGGCAGTAGAGATTTCTTTTCATCCTGCGGTTTTTCTCGGAACCATACTGTTCGTGGGAATCACAGTCTTTCTTTGCAGCCGCCGACCTGCGAAAATTGCTGCCTCGGTATCACCGGTAGAAGCCATGAGATATCGCGCGGGTTCGCCGCGCAGACTCTCCCGCAGAACAGGCAGACTGCATGTTTTGTGGAGGATGGCAGGGGAGCAGCTTCAAAAGGACTGGAAAAAGACCGGGATCGTCATGCTTTCGCTGGCGGCAAGCCTGTCTGTGTTTCTGTGCCTGGTCACACTGATTCAAAGCCAGAGTGCCAAAACAGTGATGTCAAATAACATGGATACGGATCTGATACTTCAAAATGATACACTTCAAAAGGAAAATACAGAAGACTGGATTCATATCATGGACGATGCATTTCTTAATGATCTTGAGGGAATTACAGGTATCAGGGAGATACGTCCGCTGTGGAGTGCCAGGATCATCGTGCCGTGGGAACCGGAATTCTCCGATGTCTGGATGAGAGAGTTTTATGAGGTATGGAAGGATTATCCGTATGATACAGATGTTGAAGCGTATAAAAGGAATCCTGAAAAATTTTATTCGTTCTTAAAAGGAATTGATGAGGATGGACTGAAAACTCTGAATGACGAACTGGGAGGCGATGTCGATAAAGAGGCTTTTATGCGCGGAGAAACCTGTATTCTTTACCGGGGCGGACTGTCGCTTGATATGAAACGATTAGAGGGAAAAGGTGTAGTGTATTCACCGGACGGCAGCACAGACACACAGTATCGGCTGAACATAGCGGGGCTGACAGATGACCCGTATTATGGAAGTTCGACAGGGGGTGCCCCGATCGTCATTGTAAGTGATACGTACCTGAAACAATGCGCCCAAAATCCGTACATTGCGAAAATCGATATTCAATATGAGAAAGAGTATGATGAGGATACCGAGAGGAAAGTGAAACGATTAATAGACATCAGTCCTTATGCAAGAGATTTTTCCTGGGAGTCCAGGCTGGAAGATATGAAAGAACTGGAAAGAGCGCAGGGAAATATGATGGAGATCGGCATCGGGATATCTCTGATTCTGGCATGGATTGGGCTTATGAACTATATCAACACTGTGTTGGGCAGCATTCAGAACCGCCGGACTTCGCTGGCTATTATGGAAAGTATCGGAATGACGGATAAACAGATGAGAGGCATGCTGATGCGTGAGGGACTGTTGTATGCATTCGGTTCCGTGCTGCTGACGGCTACCGTCGGACTTGGGATAACATACGGATGCTACCGTGCATTAAATTACACAGAGACCGCATTTAAAATACCTTTGGTACCCGTCATAATTGGGGTGGTCCTGATTGTGCTGGCATGCATGCTGATTCCGACCGCCGCATATCATCGTCTGGCGGGAGGCAATACGATTGCAGAGAGGATCAAAGAATTTGAATAGCATAAAAGGCAGAACATGGGAAAAGCAGTTCTGCCTTTTGGCTGCTGGCCGGCAGTTACATGCCGGTTTATATTTCACCGCGGGATTCCCGCAGTTTTAAATCACTCATGATATCAGGATAACGTTTATCCAGCTGGTACAGGAGCAGTACGATCACTGCAATCACCCAGATCAGAAGTGTTCCGTATTCGTAGATGTTCATAATCATCGTCCTTGCAGATTCCGGCTGAACGGCACCTCCTGTTTCGGAACTGACATATCCGCTTCGCATCAGCAGCGAGCTGATAACGGCGCTGGTTGCACCGACTCCCATTTTAAATCCCAGAGAGCCACCGCCAAATACAAGACTTTCCTGACGGATATGGCTTTTCCACTGGCCGAATTCAATCACATCACCCATCATTCCGAAAATAACAGCTGTGACAGGAGCCTGTCCCAGCGCTCTCAGTATTGAAGTTACAAGAGCCCATTCGTAACTGTGGGGATTCAGCAGAAATGCTGCCTGTGCTGCAACAGCGACAATACAGCCGAGCAGAGACAGGCTCCTCTTTCCAAAGCGTTTCAGCAGCACCGGGCACAGGAGAGCTCCTGCGATCAGCGTTACAGACTCAGCCATATACAGAGTACTGTACATCCAGCTGTCATTTCCGAAGATATATTTGCAGTAATACGGCAGGACAGTTCCGACTAAGGTCTGGTGGATACAGGTGATCATCCAGAGTATCAGAGTTGCCCAGAAATACTGGTTTGTCAGAAGAGCTTTGATATTTTTCCGGAACGATGCTTTTTGATGTTTTTCGGCGGTTTTGATCATAACCTCTTCCTCACAGTATTTAAAACAGATCAAAAGCAGAAAAAATGCGAGAACGCACCACATCATCATTGCTTTCATCCATGCAGACTGAGTATCTCCGAACAGTTTTACGATCGGCATTGTCAGCGTGACCGCGATAAGCCTTCCAAGCGGTGCCATCGTCATACGGATGATAGATAGTAAGTCCCGCTCATGTGACGAACGTGTCATCAAAGCGGACAGTGTGCCGTAGGGGACGTTAATTGCCGTATAGCAAATGGTTGTACAAAGATTATAGGTGATCAGTATATACCAGAATTGCAGCGTTGTGCTCGTCTGTGGTATGATAAACATCGCCACTGCACATATTACGTAGGGGATTGCCATCCACAGAATCCAGGGCCTGGCCTTTCCCCATCTTGATTTTGTTTTGCTGACGATTACACCCATGATCAAATCGGATGTCCCGTCAAAGATACGTGATATCAGCATGACCAGACCTACGGTTGCGATCGGAATACCTGCATAGTCCGTATAAAATAACGTGAGCAGTGCACTTGTCATTCCAAAGACGATGTTGCATGCGGTGTCTCCGCAGCCATAAGCAATACGCTTTTTCCAGGACAGATCCGGTACGCCTGCTTTCTGACAGCTTCCAGCTGTTGTAATTGCTTCATTACTCATAGTTAGTTTTACCTCTCAATACCTCTCAATTGTTGTGAGTTTTGCGCAAAACTCCTATATAAAATTTTTTCATTATACTTGTTATTCGATTTTATCTGTGGCTGTTCATGAACAATGACTGGTATTATATTATCATTTTTATGAAAATCTTGTTATAGCATTCTTGTTGGATTTTTGGCGTTTTTTTTATTTTATTTCATTGCCGGTTATAAAATCTTGCAGTGATCATATGCCTGAAGATGTGTGTCACGGTTTTGTGGCACTAAATAGGGTCTTGACATAATATGGTTGCAGGCATATACTTAGTAATGCTAATTAATAGTAATGTAAAATGTTAGCAATACAAAAACAGAAAGGCAGGGAGAGTATGCTGCGATGAAAAATGATGAGTTGAGGGTGCGGCTGTTTCAGGCTTCTCATGAATTCCGCAGACTTCGCGTACAGAGAATGTTTCCGGATATTTCCAGGCAGGAGTTCATGGCGATGGAAATTATTCAGAGGGAAGAAGACAGAAACAGTGGTGGTGTAACGGTTTCCGGCCTGGCAAAGATCATGAGATTTTCTGCGCCTACGGCTTCCAGGCTGTTACGCTGTGCAGAAGGAAAAGGCCTGATAGCCAGAAGTGAAAAAGATGAGGACCGAAGGAACACTTACGTCTGTCTTACTGAGTATGGCAGAAAAAGACACTGTGAGATTCTGGAACTTCTCAGAGATTTCACAGATACAGTCATAATGAGGCTGGGAGAAGAGCGTATGGAGGCTATTCTTGCATATATTGAAGATCTTACGGATATCATGGAAGATGAGATCAGTAAACGTGAAACAGGAGGAAAAGAATGAAATATATGTTCAAATATCTGGCAGAGCATAAGCGTATGATTCTGTGCATTATTGTTCTGCTTGTCATCCAGGCATATTGTGACCTTTCGCTGCCTGCATATACATCAGATATTGTCGATGTTGGTATCCAGCAAAAAGGTATTGAGGGGGCAGTACCGGATGAGATGCGTCCGGACACACTGGAATCCCTGACGCTTTTTATGACGGATAAGGAAGAACAAGAGGTGCGGAAAGCATATGCATTAAATGCAGATGGAAATATGGAACTGACAAAGGACGGAGAAAAGGAAAGAGAGTCTTTGGACCCGGCCTTCGGAAGAGCCATGCTTATGATGTCAACGATGGAAGAATCCGGAAAGATTGACGCCGCACAACTGGGAGCTCTTGTAGACAGCGGTCAGGTGACCAGAGAGCAGCTTCAGCAGGCTGAGGCGCAGGCGATGGATAAATTCGGTGATTACAGCGAATCCCTGATCGCACAGAAAGCGGTATTGTTTATTCAGAAGGAATACCAGGAGATGGGAATCAATCTGGATGATTATCAGATGAACTATCTTTTAAGAAACGGCGGTATCATGCTTGCGCTAGCAGTACTTGCGATGGCGGCTTCTGTGGCAGCAGCCATGCTTGCATCTTATACGGCGGCAAAGGTGGGCATGACGCTCCGGAACCGGGTATTTAAAAAAGTACTGCACTTTACACATGCTGAGATGGATCAGTTCTCGACAGCATCACTGATTACCAGGAGTACGAATGATATCCAGCAGATTCAGATGGTTTCTGTCATGCTGCTGAGAATGGTCATGTATGCGCCGATCATCGGTATCGGAGGTATCATCAAGGTTGCCAATACCAGGACTGGGCTGGGATGGATCATCGCTGTTGCAGTGGTTGCCATTGTAGTCGTAGTGGGCATTCTGATGTCAGTTACAATGCCCAAATTTAAAATCATGCAGACACTGGTCGACCGTCTGAACCTGGTGTCCAGGGAGATTTTAACAGGACTTCCGGTCATTCGTGCATTCAGCAGAGAGAAATATGAGGAAAAAAGATTTGCTGCAGCAAATCAGGACCTGAAATCAACGCAGCTGTTCACCAATCGTATCATGACATTTATGATGCCTGCAATGATGCTGATTATGAACTGTATTACTGTCCTGATCGTCTGGGTAGGCGGCAAAGGCATTGACCTGGGAAATCTGCAGGTGGGTGATATGATGGCATTCATCACATACACGATGCAGATCGTCATGGCATTCCTGATGCTGACAATGATATCCATTATGCTGCCGCGTGCCGGTGTGGCTGCTGCACGTATCAATGAGGTTTCTGAGACCACGATCAGTATTACGGATAAAGAAAATACGAAGGATGATTCCCGGGAAAACTGGGATGGATGTCTCTCATTTGAGCATGTTTCCTTTAAATATCCGGGAGCTGATGAAAATGCTCTGGAGGATTTGAATTTTACGGCGGAACCGGGAAAGACGACTGCGATCATCGGAAGTACAGGGTGTGGGAAGACAACACTGTTGAATCTGATCCCGCGGTTTTACGATGTAACGGACGGGCGCATAACAATGGACGGTGTGGACATCAGAGACCTGTCCATGCATAAACTGAGGGAGCTTCTCGGCATGGTACCCCAGAAAGGGGTACTGTTTTCAGGAACCATTGAATCCAACATTAAATTTGCGGGTGATATGGTGAGTGATGACCTGATGAAAGAGGCAGCAGAGATTTCTCAGGCGACCGAGTTCATTGATGAAAAGCCGAAAAAGTATCAAAGCAGTATCTCACAGGGCGGAAACAATGTGTCCGGCGGACAGAAACAGAGACTCTCGATCGCCCGGGCAATCGCTAAAAGACCGAAGGTTCTGTTGTTTGATGACAGCTTTTCTGCACTGGATTACAAGACGGATGCGGTACTTAGAAGGACACTGAATGAAAGGGTGAAAGATGCTACGGTTATCATAGTGGCACAGCGCATCAGCACCATCCTTCATGCAGACCAGATTCTTGTGCTGGATGATGGAAAGATCGTCGGAAAGGGCACACATCAGGAACTAATGGAACAGTGTGAATCCTATCAGGAGATTGCAAAATCGCAGCTTTCAGAGGCTGAATTGAAAGGGGGCTGTGCATAATGAGTGAGACACAGGGAAGATCCCAGAGACCGGGGCGCATGCATGGACCGGGAGGAGGAATGGTACCCGGAGAGAAGGCTCAGGACTTTAAGGGAACCATCAGAAAACTGCTGGCATCTATGGGGCGCTATAAATTTGCACTGATTGGTGTGTTCATATTTGCAGTAGGCGGAACAGCTTTTAATATTGTAGGGCCCAAGATCCTTGGAAAGGCGACAACGGAGATCTTTAACGGACTTGTAGGAAAGATTACCGGAAACGGGGGTATCGACTTTGAGAAAATCGGAAGGATACTGCTGATATTGATCGCGCTTTATCTGATCAGTGCGCTGCTTACATTTATCCAGGGATTTATCATGACCGGTATTTCGCAGAAGCTCTGTTACAGGTTCAGAGAAGAGATTTCTCAAAAGATCAACAAAATGCCGATGAAATACTTTGAGTCCAGAACAGTCGGAGAAGTCCTCTCAAGGATTACAAATGACGTTGATACTCTGGGACAGAGCCTGAATCAGAGTGTTACCCAGCTGATTACCTCAGTTACCATGATTATCGGAATTCTGATTATGATGCTTTCCATCAGTCCACTGATGACTGTGATCGCACTTGTGATCCTGCCGGTATCGCTGGGGCTGATTGCGATTGTTGTGAAATTTTCGCAGAAATACTTTGTTGCACAGCAGAAATATCTGGGTAAGATCAACGGGCAGGTGGAGGAAGTCTACAGCGGTCATACGATTGTTCAGGCATTCAATAAAGAGGATGAGATGGAGCAGGAATTTGACGAGACAAATAATGTATTGTTTCAGTCAGCCTGGAAATCGCAGTTCCTGTCCGGTATGATGCAGCCGATCATGAACTTTGTTGGTAACCTCGGATACGTTGCAGTTGCAGTGGTCGGAGCACTTCTCACCGTTAAGAATATGATTGAAGTCGGTGATATCCAGTCTTTCATTCAGTATGTGAGAAGCTTTACACAGCCGATCACACAGGTTGCACAGGTATCCAATATGCTGCAGTCAACGGCTGCTGCAGCGGAACGGGTATTTGAATTCCTGGGTGAGGAGGAAGAAGACCAGACAGTGGAACATCCGGTACACCTCGAACATGTAGAGGGTGAGGTGGATTTCAACCATGTACAGTTTGGTTATCAGCCGGATAAAGTGATCATTCATGATTTCAGCTGTCATGTGGAACCCGGGCAGACTGTGGCAATTGTAGGTCCCACGGGCGCCGGAAAGACAACAATGGTAAAACTGCTGATGCGTTTTTACGATGTCAACAAAGGAGATATCAGGGTAGATGGCCATGATCTGCGCAGCTTTAACCGAAGCGAGCTCAGGGAGAGTTTTGGTATGGTACTGCAGGATACCTGGCTGTTCAAGGGTACAATTATGGAAAATATCCGCTATGGCCGGTTGGATGCTACGGATGATCAAGTCATAGCCGCAGCAAAGGCGGCACATGCTCATCATTTCATTCAGACTTTGCCGGGCGGATACCAGATGGAACTCAATGAAGATGCAAGTAATGTGTCACAGGGACAGAAACAGCTGCTGACGATCGCGCGGGCTATTCTGGCGGATAATCCGGTCATGATACTGGATGAGGCGACCAGCTCTGTTGATACGAGAACAGAAGCCAGAATACAGAAAGCGATGAATAATCTGATGAAAGGCCGTACCAGCTTTGTGATCGCACACCGGCTTTCTACCATTAAAGATGCAGATGTCATTCTGGTAATGAAAGACGGCGACATAATTGAGCAGGGTGATCATGAAAGTCTTTTGGAAAAGAATGGATTCTACGCCCAGCTGTATAACTCTCAGTTTGAGGTTGTAACTGCATAAAATGCAATGTGTATTATTGGGAGCTGCCGGATGGCAGCTTCCTTTTTATGCCGGCTGTTTTCTTTTTATTTGCTTTCTTAACATGGCAGGGCTATAATGGAACGTAGTTAATCCACAGGAGAAACTATTTTCAAGGGTAAATAAAAATTAAAAAAGAGGGAAAAGTATGCTTAAGATTGAAGGCCTGACCAAAATGTACGGCAGCAAAAAAGCGGTAGATCATCTGTCACTCCATATCCATCCGGGTGAGATTTACGGATTTATCGGGCATAACGGTGCCGGTAAGACAACGACTATTAAATGTTGCTGTGGAATTCTTAATTTTGAAGAGGGGGAAATCCTGATAGACGGGAAATCTATCCGGTCGCAGCCATTGGACTGTAAAAAAGCTCTGGCATATATACCGGATAACCCGGATCTCTATGAATTTATGAGCGGCATTAAATACCTGAATTTTATTGCCGATATCTACGGTGTATCAGGAAAGGACCGCGAAGAACGGATTCACCGGTATGCCCGTCAGTTTGAACTGATGGATGACCTGGCGTCCCCTGTCAACACTTATTCTCACGGAATGAAACAGAAACTAGCCATAATATCCGCGCTGATCCACGAACCAAAGCTGTTAATCATGGACGAGCCTTTTGTCGGTCTCGATCCCAAAGCGGCATTTGAGGTAAAGGAACTGATGCGGACGCTGTGCGATAACGGCGGGGCGATTTTCTTTTCCACACATGTGCTGGAGGTGGCGGAGAAACTCTGTGACCGGATAGCGATCATCAAAAATGGCACACTGATAAAGAGCGGAAAAACAGACGAAGTGATCGGGGATGAGTCGCTGGAAGATGTATTTCTGGAATTGGAGGGAGAACATGTTCAAAGCGCTGATTAAAATGAATCTCCGGCAGATGTTTTCGGCGATGTTTCAGAGATCCCGGAATAAGAAAAGCAGTGCCCTTCTGACAGTCGGCATCGTATTGCTGGCAATCTATGTTGTAGGATGCCTGTTTCTGCTGTTTGGCATGCTGTTCGGTGCTCTCTGCCTGCCGCTTACCAAAGCCGGGCTTGACTGGCTGTATTTTGCGGTCATGGGGATTGTCGGGATACTGCTGAGCTTTATCGGCAGTGTCATGATGACCAAGTCGCAGCTCTATGACGCGAAAGATAATGAACTGCTTCTCTCCATGCCTATCGCACCGGGAAATATACTGGCGGGGCGGCTGTTATCCCTGCTGCTGCTTAATTATGTCTATCAGAGTTTTGTTATGATCCCGGCGGGTGTAATATATGGGATTATGGTGGGATTTTCGGTCACACAGGAGATAAGTTTTATTGTTGTATTTCTGCTGCTTCCGTTTATCAGCCTGACTTTATCCTGCATTCTCGGATGGGTGCTTGCAGTTGTGAGCAGCAGGATACCGATGCGGCATATTGTGAGTCTGATTATTTTTGTGGCCTTTATGGGCGGTTACTTTTATGTATACAGTAAAATCACAGTCTATATGCAGTGGCTGTTAAATCACGGAGCAGATCTGGCGGAGGCGGTCAGAAAAAGCCTGTTTCCCATTTATCATCTGGGGGTGGCTGTCGGTGAGGGCAATCTGCTCAGTCTGCTTCTGTTCATGCTGTGTACGATCATTCCGGCCGTAGTGGTGGCGGTAGTTCTCACAAAAAGCTTTATCCACATTGCGACGACGAAGCACAGTCAGGCGAAAGTAAAATATAAGGAAGGGGCACTGAAAACAGGAGGTATCAGGAACGCACTCTTTAAAAAAGAGCTGTCCAGGTTCGGGACGAATTCCATGTATATGATGAATGCAGCGATTGGCTCCATTTTTACGCTGCTGCTGACAGCTGCCGCGGTTATCAAATGGAAAGATATCATGCCGTATGTTCAGAAAATTCCTGAGCAATACTATGGGGTGGCCGGAGCTATGGTACTGGCAGGCCTTTTGTCAATGAATTTCATATCGGCACCGAGTATATCGGTGGAGGGAAAAAATCTGTGGATTGCCAAGACCCTCCCGGTACCGACGATTGAGCTGCTGCTGGCGAAAGTGAAACTTCATGTAGTGGTTGGAGAAGTTCCGTCTATAGCAGCCGGTATTCTGCTGAATGTTCTGCTGCCGATGGATATCCTGTCCAGGATTATGATTTTTCTGCTGCCGTTTTGCTTTAACGTGACGATAGGTTTTTTGGGAATTGTTTTGAATCTGAGATTTCCAAAGCTGGACTGGGTGAATGAAACAGCCGCCGTTAAACAGGGGCTGAGTCCGTTTTTATCGATGATACTTGCAATGGTATTTATCGCGGCGCCTGCCGCAGGCTATATTGCACTGTTCGTAATGGGCATGTCATGTGGTTTCTTTATGGCAGTCCACTGTATGATTCTGGCAGCGGCCTCCGCCGGTATGTATTTTTATCTGAAAGAAAACGGAAGCCGCAGATTTATGGAACTATAGGAAAAATTACTCTCCCATGACCTGAAACACGATCTCCCTGTGGCGGTCTCTCGTATCACATTCAACCAGGGTTAAATTCTGCCAGGGACCGATCGTGATACGGCCTTCCACGAACGGGATCGTGATGAACGGTGAGAGAAGCGCTGATTTGATGTGGCTGGAGCCGTTGTCATCGTGCCAGGTATCGTGGTGCTTATAATGGATGACGCGTCCATCCTTATCGCGGTAAGGGGAAAATACATCCATAGCTTCCTTTAAATCTTTTGTCACCATTCCGGGTTCAAATTCAAGCGTTGTCAGGCCGGCGACACCTCCGGTTGTGAAGCCTGTGATGGTTCCTGCGCTGATATGGTGTTTTTCGCAGGCCTCACTGACTGCTGCCTGGAAATCGTTTGTGACATCGATCATACCCATATGGGCTTTGGTGTGATAATCTTTTGTTTTCGTATAAACTGCCATGTGTAGTTACCTCCTTGTGAATCCTGATTTATGATCATCGGTATTATAGCATAAAACAGAGAAAATAAAAAGAAAGCAGATGGGAAAGACATGATAAAAGAACGTATGAAACAGCTTAGAAATGAGATGAAAAGACAGGAAATTGATTACTATATCGTTCCCTCTGATGACTTTCATGGTTCGGAGTATGTTGGGGAATATTTTAAATGCCGTCAGTTTATCACGGGATTTACGGGTTCTTCAGGGACGGCAGTCATATGGAAAGACGGTGCCGGGTTGTGGACAGACGGCCGCTATTTTCTTCAGGCAGAGGAACAGCTTTCAGGGAGCGGGATTACACTTTTTAAAATGGGGGAAGCCGGTGTTCCTGCGGTTCCTGAATTTCTGGAACAGCGGATGGGGGCGGGAGAATGTGCAGGTGTGGATGGCCGGACAGTGAGCGCTTCCTGGATCAGGCGTCTGTCGGAAATGCTTGAAAAAAAAGGAGCATCGGTCAGGACGGACGTGGAGCTGATCGGAAAAATCTGGAATGACAGGCCGCCTCGTTCCTGCAGTCCTGTCTGGATGCTGCCGGAAATTCAGGGTGAGAGCTGTGAGGACAAAACCGAACTTATTCGCTGTGATATGAAAAGAGAGGGATGTGATCTTTTGATTCTGTCATCCCTTGACGAGATTGCATGGCTCTTTAACATGAGGGGGAATGACACCGCCTGCTGTCCGGTAGCGCTGGCATATGCAGTAGTCGGTATGCAGGAGATTGCTGTCTATATGCAGGAGAAAGCACTCACAAAGGAGACAAGATCAGTGCTTCAAAAGCGCGGAGTCTGCATTCATGATTATGAGCAGATCTATGAGGAACTTTCTGCAGCCGTACAGGATAAAACGGTATGGGCAGATCATGACCAGCTGAACGCAGCGCTGGCAGGCAGGCTGAAAGGAGCGGCATCTGTTTTGGAGCAGGAATCTCCCATTCTGAAAAGAAAAGCTGTCAAAAGCAGAAGCCAGCTGCAAAGGATCCGGGACGCGCATGTAAAAGACGGTGTTGCCGTTACACGCTTTCTTTGCTGGCTGAAAGATCATATTGGACATGAGAGGATTACAGAGATCAGTGCAGCCAAAAAGCTGGAAGAATTCCGGCGCGCACAGGAGGGGTATTTAATGCCCAGTTTTGAACCGATCATGGCATACAGGGAACACGGTGCGATCGTGCACTATGCTGCAGACATGGCTTCGGATATGGAACTGGCTCCCGAAGGGCTGCTTCTGATGGATACAGGAGCGCATTACAGGGAAGGCACAACAGATATTACAAGAACAGTATCGCTGGGACAGCCGGATGCACAACAGAAGATGCATTATACCATGGTGCTGAAAGGTAATCTGCGTCTCGCCGCCGCAAAGTTCCAATACGGATGCAGCGGTGAAAATCTGGATATTCTGGCAAGACAGCCGCTGTGGAATGCGGGACTTGATTATCGTCATGGGACAGGTCACGGGGTTGGTGACCTGCTGAGTGTCCACGAAGGTCCACAGGCAATCCGCTGGCGCCACATCAGGGGGAAGGAGGCGGTCGTGCTGGAAGAAGGCATGGTGATTTCGGATGAACCGGGTCTTTATCTGCATGGAAAGTACGGAATCCGTCTGGAGAATCTGATGGTGTGTGAAAAAAGAGAGAAAAATGCGTATGGACAGTTCATGGGATTTGAGGTTCTGACGATGGTGCCGTTTGACAGGGAGGCTATAGCTTTGGAGCTTCTCGATGGTACCGACAGGAAACTGTTGAATGATTATCACCGGCATGTGTACGAAACACTGGTTCCATATCTGGATAAGCGGGAAGCGGCATGGCTGAAGGAGATTACAAAAGAAATATAAAATACGATGAGGGGGAAATATGAGAAATGGAAGCGTACAGTGTATTTAAAGATCTGGCAATTATCGTTATCGCAGCGAAGGCGTGTGGAATCCTGGCAAGAAAGCTGAAGGCACCACAGGTTGTCGGAGAGATTGTGGCGGGGCTTTTAATTGGACCAAGCCTTCTGGGATGGGTGCAGCAGACCGATTTTTTGATGGTGATGGCAGAAGTCGGAGTGGTTCTGCTGATGTTTTCGGCAGGATTGGAGACGAACCTGAAAGAACTGATGAAGACAGGGCCGATCGCACTTGTGATTGCCTGCGCAGGAGTCTTTATTCCTCTCGGAGCGGGAACCATCCTTTACATGGCTATGTACGGGGCTGCTCCGTGGGGAAGCGAGGGATTTCTGAAAGCGGTATTCGTTGGGACGATTATGACAGCCACTTCCGTCAGTATTACAGTCCAGACTCTGCGGGAGATGGGCCGTCTGAAAGGGCGCGTCGGGACTACCATTCTGAGTGCGGCTATCATCGATGACGTCATTGGGATTATCGTACTGACAGTTGTGATCGGGTTTAAAGATGAAAACTCCAGGGCATCTACAACGATCATCAGTACAGCCCTGTTTTTTGTGTTTGCACTGGTGATCGGCTATGTACTTTACCGGGTGTTTAAAAAAATCGACAGTATGTATCCGCATACGCGAAGGATTCCGATCGCAGGACTGGCTCTCTGTCTCGGTCTTGCGTACATAGCAGAACGGTATTTTGGGATTGCCGATATTACAGGGGCATACGTTGCAGGAATTATTCTGTGCAACATACAGGATTCGGAATATATCGCAAGAAAGATGGATATCAATTCTTACATGCTGTTTGGCCCGATATTTTTTGCCAGTATCGGTCTGAAAACGGACATCAAGAATTTCAGCATGACGCTGCTCGTCTTTTCCATAGGATTTGTTCTGGTTGCGCTGGTTTCCAAGATCATCGGATGCGGACTTGTCGCAAAATTGTGCCGATTTTCGGGCAAAGATTCCCTGAAGATCGGCGTTGGAATGATGACAAGGGGAGAGGTGGCGCTGATCGTGGCACAGAAAGGTCTGTCAGCAGGTTTTCTCGAGTCGGAATACTTTACAGCCGTAATCCTGCTGATCATCGTGTCCTCGGTGGTGACACCGATTCTGCTTAAGGTTTTATACCACGGGGAACCGGCGGACGTGCAGGAAGTATCCTGAATCCGGATACAGGCTTTATAGAAAAACAGGAACGATTCACAACAGTGAGTCGTTCCTGTTTTTTTACAGCAATTTCCAGCGTTTGCCAAAACGCACTTTTGCTACAATGTGATGAAGATCACCGCACCCTGAGCACTGCTGAGAATAATAATAATACAGACAGTCTTTTTTCTTCAGCTTCAGGGAATACTTTTTATTCAGGCATTCCCGGCAGAGATTCGCATCGTAGATTTCTCTGTTAGTAACCATGTCAAGCTCCTTTTCCGATAAAAATGGGATTACGAACAGTTAAAATATAACATATTAGGTTTATAAAAGCAACACCTAAAGCCTTGTGTATGGAACCTTTCGTATAGGGTAAAATATCCGGTATAAGGATGGTGAGATATGCAAAACTACAAAGTGGAAATGGGGATGCGGCTGAAAGAAAAACGTAAGAACCATCATTTAACACAGGAGCAGATGGCAGACCGCCTGAACATCTCGATCAAGCATTACAGTGAAGTTGAAAGAGGAATCGCGGGACTGTCTATAGAAAATATCATTAATGTCTGCGATATTCTGGGAATCAGTATTGATTACTTACTGCAGGGAAGAGAGGCTGAGACAGAAGTGCCGGAACAAATACTGGAAATGTACCGTGCATGTCCGGAAGAAAAGCAGTATTTACTGCTTGAGATCATGGAAACTATATCAAAATTGTACGATAAATGACAATGGTGCCTGAGTGTAAAATCCCACTCCGATAAGGCGGACTGTTCATAGGTGACGCCGCTTACGGGGTGGGATGCTTTTTGATTATGATTAATCAGTCATGAACAGAATGCCAAGCGTATTTGGGCCGCAGTGGCATGAAATGGTACAACTTGCCTTTGTTACATGAATTTCGGAGAAATCCATTGTTTCCTTTATCGTATTTTTTACGGCTTCGATGCAGGAACTGTCGATGCCGGAGTGGGTGATGAAAATATGGTCAGTCCGTATATTATGGTACCGTTTCAGCTCATCCTGTGTATAGCGGGTTAGTACTTTCTGCAGGCTTCCCCGATATTTGCGGCCGACTTTCATGCTTCCGTCCGAATTGTCAACTTCGATACAGGGCTTCAGATTCAAAAGACTTGCACCGAGTGCGACTACGGAAGAACAGCGTCCTCCTGCATGCATGAAATCAAGAGTATCCAGAATAAAACTGGCGTGGCAGTGGCTGCGAAGTTCTTTGATGCGTCTGACAATTTCTGCTGCAGGAAGACCCTGGCGGATCATATCACCGGCGGCTATAACCAGAAGGGATATTCCTGTAGACAGGTTCTGGCTGTCAATTGGATAGACACCCGGAAGTTCTTCGGCGGCCAGCATACAGTTTTGATGAGCGCTTGAGAGAGCACCGCCGAGATTCAGGTGGATAATTTCGTATCCGGCATCAGTCCATGGGCGAAAATAATCAATGTATTCGCTGACATTGATAGCAGCTGTCCTGGGAAGAGTTTTGTCTTCGTAATAGGCCTGATAAATATCTTCTGTTGTGATCGTAACATTATCCTGATAGTCTGATCCTCTCAGTATAACATGAAACGGATAGTAGTGTACGTCATAGCGGTCTTTGAGTTCCTGGCCTAAATCACAGGTACTGTCTGCGCTTAAGATGATTTTTCGAGTTTCCATAATGAATTTTCTTTCCTCCTATTCTGTTTCGATTATAACATTGTAAATTCGGGTTGACAAACGAATAATCAGAGGGTAAGGTAAAATTGACTTTTATCTGGCAAAACAGATAAAGAACCCGCAGGGGGAGGCATGAATGAAGGGAGAGGCACAGTGAAAGAGAGAATTACACAGCTTCTGGAAGAAAAAAAGCTGGCAGAATTAAGGGAAGAGCTTCAGAAGATTAATCCTGCTGACCTGGCAATTCTTTTGGAGGACATGGATGAAAAAGAGCGTCTCCTCGTATACCGGCTGCTTCCGAAAGAACTGGCGGCAGATACATTTGCGTTTATGGAAAGTGATATGCAGGAAGGTCTGATCAATGGATTCACGGACCGTGAGCTCCGTGATGTTCTGGAACAGACATTTGTGGATGATGCGGTTGACATGATTGAGGAAATGCCTGCGAACGTGATCAATCGTATTCTGCGCAGCACTGACCGGGAAACGCGCGATGCGATCAATCAGATTCTGAATTATCCGAAAGACAGTGCCGGAAGCATCATGACGATCGAATACGTCAAACTTTCCCGCTATCTGACAGTCGCTGACGCCATTTCCAGAATCCGGCGTGTAGGAACGGATAAAGAGACGATATATACGTGTTATGTGACGGAATACCGAAAACTGATCGGGATGGTTACAGTTAAGGATCTGCTTCTCGCTGAAGATGATGAACTGGTAGAAGATATCATGGAAACAAATGTCATCACTGTGAACACTCATGATGATAAAGAAGATGTTGCAAAGCAGATGAGTAAATATGATTTCATGGCAATGCCAGTTGTAGATGATGAAGGGCGTCTTGTCGGTATTGTAACCTTCGACGATGCGCTTGATGTTCTGGAAGAAGAGACAACGGAAGACTTCTCGAAACTGGCAGCTATGAGCCCTAACGAAGATTCATATTTTAAGACTTCGGTTCCCGTACATGCCAAAAACCGTATCGGGTGGCTTCTGGTCCTCATGCTCTCCGCAACACTGTCCGGATCTGTCCTAAGGCATTATGAAGCGGCCTTTCAGGCAATTCCGCTGCTGGTTTCATTTATCCCCATGCTGATGGGAATTGGCGGAAACTGCGGATCTCAGACCTCGACCCTTGTGATCCGCGGACTTGCGCTGGATGAGATCCATATCGGAGATTTCTTCCGCATCATCTGGAAGGAACTCAGGATTGCGTTGATCGTCAGCGTTGTGCTTGCGATTGTCAACGGTATCAGGATTCAGCTTACGTATCATGATATGACGATTTCTCTGATCATAGCGCTGTCTATGGTGGGGATTGTCATTCTTGGAAAACTGGTGGGAGGCATGCTTCCGATCGTCGCCAAAAGTCTGAAACTGGACCCGGCGTTGATGGCGACGCCGCTGATCACGACAATTTTGGACACGTGTTCGATTTTAATATATTTTGGGATTGCCACGCACTTTCTGGCGCTGACATGATGACCGGAATCCCGGAAATGATACTGGAGGAATTATATGAACTGTCAGAAGGCACAGGCCTGCATCGACCAATATTTAAACGGGACCATATCAGACAATGATCTGGAGGAATTCGTCTACCACATCAGAAACTGCCAGGCGTGTTATGAGGATCTGGAAATTTACTATATTGTGGATATGGCTCAGAAGTATCTGGATGAAGATCAGGAGGAATCCTATAATATCAGCCAGCTGCTGGAGGAAGATATACACGATAAACTGACGAGAATGCACAAGCGCCAGCATCTGCGCACGTTTGTGTTTATCGTGGGCTGCCTGATGCTGGGACTTGCGGTTACCGGAGTCTGTATCATCATGGGATATCTGTAAGAGGAGACATAAATGGAGAAAATAGTTTTAGTTGACGGACACAGTATTATCAACCGTGCGTTTTACGGCATACCGGATCTGACAAATGCGGATGGGAAGCATACGAATGCCGTGTATGGTTTTTTGAATATTTTATTTAAGACGTTGGAAGAGGAGCAGCCGCAGTATCTGTCGGTTGCTTTTGATGTGCATGCACCGACGTTCCGGCATGAGAAGTACGAGGCGTACAAGGGAACGAGAAAACCGATGCCGCAGGAGCTTAAAGAGCAGGTCCCACTGCTGAAGGAGGTGCTGGCGGCTATGGGAGTCTGCCTGATCTCCATGGAGGGGTATGAGGCGGACGACCTGCTGGGAACTGTGGCGAAAAAAAGCGAAGCACAGGGCATGGAGGTGACCATCGTATCAGGAGACCGTGACCTGCTGCAGCTTGCGACAGAAAAGATCAAGATACGTATTCCGAAGACGAAGGGTGGCAAGACGGTCACCGAAGATTATCATGCAGCAGATGTCCTGGAGAGATACCAAGTGACACCTGCTCAGATCATTGAACTGAAAGGTCTGATGGGAGACAGCTCTGACAATATACCGGGAATTCCCGGAGTTGGCGAAAAGACGGCGACAAAGCTGATCGCAGAATATGGGAGTATCGAGAACGCCCATGAACATCTGGAGGAGGTTAAACCCAATAAAGCCCGGGAATCACTGCGGGATCATTATGACCTTGCAGTGCTGAGCAGAGAACTTGCTACCATCAACACGGAGAGTCCGGTTGCATTTGAACCTGAATCTGCCAGATTAAAAGATCTGTTTACTCCGGAGGCTTACCAGTATTTCAAAGAACTGGAGTTTAAAAATCTTCTGTCACGCTTTTCCTGTGAATCACCGGTTCCGGATGTGGAAGATTCGTTTCAAACGGCCTCTGAGCTGACGGAAGTGGAGTCGGTGTTTTCCAGATTTTCGGAATCAGCAGATATCGGTATGTATCTGCTGATCCAGGATGGGGAACTGCTGGGAGCCGCGCTGGCTGAGTCGGCGGATGCTATTTGCTTTCTGCCGGTACAGGGTTTTGTCACCGCGGATTACCTGAAAGATAAAATCGGTTCGCTGATTGACTGCAACAACGTAACTGCGATGCTGGACATTAAGCAGGCGCTTGCTGTTGCAGAACCGAAAAATAAAAACAGCGTGTTTGACATCGGGGTTGCCGCTTACCTGAATAATCCTCTGAAGTCTGCCTATACGTATGATGATATTGCGAAAGAAATTCTGGGTCTGATGTTTCCCTCGAAAGAAGATTTGCTGGGAAAGCTTTCGCTGCGGGATGCGCTGGTTCAGAGACCAGAAGCCGTGATGCGTTTTGCGTGTTATATGAGCTACACAGCATTTGCGGCTAAACAACCGCTTGAAAAGCTTCTGGAAGATAAGGGCATGCTGGGATTGTACCGGGAGATTGAACTGCCCCTTGTCTTTGTCTTGCATGATATGGAAAAAGAAGGTATCCGTGCAGCAAAAGATGAACTGAAAGTATACGGGGATCAGCTGCAGGTGCGGATATTGGAGCTGGAAGAGCTCATTTATGAAAAGGCAGGCGAGAAGTTTAATATCAACTCTCCGAAACAGTTGGGTGTGATTCTGTTTGAGAAACTGAAACTTCCGGGTGCCAAAAAGACAAAAACAGGGTATTCAACAGCCGCAGACGTACTTGATAAACTGGCACCCGATCATGAAATCGTGACAGATATTTTAGAATACCGGCAGCTGACAAAATTAAAATCCACCTACGCCGACGGGCTTGCAGGATATATTGGCGAGGACGGCAGGATTCATTCGAACTTTAATCAGACGATCACGGCTACGGGAAGGATCAGCAGCACCGAACCCAACCTGCAGAATATTCCGATACGGATGGAACTTGGAAGACTGATCCGCAAGGTTTTTATCCCGAAGGAGGACTGTGTGTTCCTGGATGCGGATTACTCTCAGATCGAGCTGCGCGTGCTGGCGCATTGCTCCGGGGATGAGACATTGATCGAGGCATACCGCGAGGCAAGGGATATTCACAGAATCACCGCTTCCCAGGTGTTCCACACTCCGTTTTCAGAAGTGACGGACCTGCAGCGAAGAAATGCAAAGGCAGTTAACTTTGGAATTGTCTATGGCATCAGTTCATTCGGACTCAGTCAGGACTTAAGCATCACCAGAAAAGAAGCCGCGGATTATATTGAAAAATATTTTGAGACATATCCAAAGATCAAACAGTATCTGGACGGTCTTGTTGCGGATGCAAAAAAGAAGGGATATGCCGAAACGCTGTTCGGCAGAAGACGGCCGATCCCGGAATTGTCGTCCAGCAATTTTATGCAGCGATCTTTTGGAGAACGTGTTGCGATGAATTCCCCGATTCAGGGAACGGCGGCAGATATTATTAAAATTGCGATGATTCGTGTCAATGAACGGCTGAAAGAACGCAATCTGCGTTCGCGCCTGATCCTGCAGGTGCACGATGAACTGTTAATCGAAGCATACCGGGAGGAGACAGATGAGGTCTCGGAAATCCTCCGTACGGAAATGCAGGGGGCTGCTGATCTTGCAGTGCCGCTGGAAGTAGATATGCACCAGGGAGAGAACTGGTATGAGGCAAAATAAACGCATGAAGATGATCGGGGTCACCGGCGGGGTCGGCTCGGGAAAAAGCGAAGTGATGAAATATATTGCCGGAAACTATGATGCGGCTGTCCTGCTTGCGGATCATGCAGGACATCTGCTGATGAAATCCGGGCAGGCATGCTATGAACCGGTCCGCCGGCTTTTTGGGGACGGGGTACTGGATGAAGACGGTGAACTCGACCGCTCCCGGATTGCGCGGATCGTGTATCAGGATCATGCGCAGCTGGAAGCGCTCAGCCGTATCATTCATCCGGCCGTCCGCAAATATATATCTGAGCAGATAGAAGCTGCAGCAGAACAGGGGAAGACGTACTTTTTTCTGGAAGCTGCTCTGCTTCTGGAAGAACATTATGATGAAATTTGTGACGAAGTGTGGTATATTTATGCCCATCAGAGTGTGCGCCGGGAAAGATTGAAAAAAAGCCGGAATTACAGCGATGCCAAGATCACTCAGATGATCGCGAATCAGCTGGATGAAGAGGAATTTAAGAAACGCTGCGATATTACAATTGATAACAGCGGAACATTTGAAAATACGGCAAGACAGATAGAAGCCAGGATGAAACAATGGAGGACACCATGAGATTATGTAGTATAGCGAGCGGAAGCAGCGGTAACTGTATTTTTGCAGGGAGTGAAAATACCAGCCTGCTTGTGGATGTCGGAATCAGCGGAAAGAGGATAGAGTTTGGGCTGAATGAAATTGACCGGACGACTTCCGATATTGACGGCATTTTGATCACGCACGAACATTCCGACCATATTAAAGGACTGGGAGTTATCGCAAGAAAGCATCGGATTCCGATCTATGCAACAGCCGGGACGATTGGTGCCATGGAACAGATGAGTACGCTTGGCAGACTGCCGGAAGGAATTTTCCATGAGATCCGTGCAGATGAACCATATCAGATCAAAGATATGATGGTCCATCCATTTTCCATTTCCCATGATGCGGCGCAGCCGGTTGGATACAGACTGGAACATGGGGAACAGACCATTGGTATTGCGACGGATATGGGTGAATATTCAGATTATATTATTTCCAATCTTCAGAATCTGGATGCGCTTCTTCTGGAAGCAAATCATGATGTAAACATGCTGCAGGTGGGGAAATACCCATATTATCTGAAGCGCAGAATCCTGGGGAACAGAGGACATCTGTCAAATGAATCTGCCGGCAAACTGCTGTGCAGCCTGCTTCACGACAACCTGAAGAAAATACTTCTGGGTCATTTGAGCAGAGAGAATAATTATGAGGCACTTGCATATGAGACTGTGTGTTCGGAAGTGACGATGGGAGATAATCCTTACAGAGCATGTGATTTTGATATTTCGGTAGCGAGCCGTGAGAGTATTTCAAAGATGGCTGAGATTTGATACATATCAAAAAATATAAAGAAAAACCGCAGCCGTTGCGGTACAGGAGGATGAGATGGAAAAAACGATTATTACTGTGGTGGGAAAAGATACTGTAGGAATCATAGCGAGGGTATGTGCGTATCTGGCTGATCATCGGATCAACATTCTGGATATTTCGCAGACGATCGTAGACGGATACTTTAATATGATGATGGTGACGGACACTTCAGCATGCGGCAAGGGCACGGGAGAACTGGCAGAAGAGATGAAAGAACTGGGAGAAGAGATCGGAGTTGTCATCCGCTGCCAGCACGAAGATATATTTAACAGAATGCACCGCATCTAAATACGAGGAGACGTTATAATGATCAATATATTTGAAGTCAATGAAACGAACAAGATGATTGAACAGGAGAATCTGGATGTCCGTACGATCACAATGGGAATCAGTCTTCTGGACTGCATCGATGATGATCTTCTGACGGTCAGCAGCCGGATTTATGATAAGATCACCGCAACGGCGAAGGAACTTGTAAAAACAGGGGAAGACATTTCTGCAGAATATGGCATTCCGATCGTCAATAAAAGAATTTCCATTACACCGATGGCGCTTGTGGGCGGCGCGGCATGCACAAGGCCGGAGGATTTGTGACCCTGGCAAAAACGCTTGACAGGGCGGCAAAGGAAGTGGGGGTCAACTTTATCGGCGGATACTCTGCGCTGGTCTCGAAGGGAATGACGAAAGCAGATGAACTTTTAATCCGTTCGATCCCGGATGCTCTGGCGTGTACAAACGTGTATGCAGTTCCGTCAACCTCGCTCTACTAAAACGGGA
>NZ_JAKNTI010000025.1:0-19722 GCF_022440585.1 Lawsonibacter sp. OA9 | reverse complement strand
CCATTATCGATGTTTACGAAACCAACGCGGAATACGTTTATCAGAAGACGTTTCTTCTCCGGCATTGTCAATCCGGTATCTGCAGCCGCATCTTCCCGGCAGCTGCCTGATCTTGGGTTTTCTTATCAGAATCACCGCAGCCGGCAAGACATCCGGTCATCATTAATGCTGCCATTGCAAACGCCAGTACTTTTGTTACCATTTTTTTTCTCATTGTAACTACCCCTTTTTCCTTTTATAAAGTGTGCCGGCAAATCTCTTTGATAGATTTATTCTAGCATCTATTAATGTAGACAGCATTTGCTTATCTTGTCTAAAAATAGTATAATCTTAACTTTTAGAATGAAAATTTTGTAAAAAATTAACAGTATCCGTATAACTTATCTAAGTTAACAGATACTGTTGATTTTCTTCTTTATGGAAATGCCCGCCGGGTTAAGCCGCCTCAGTATTTTCGGACGCTGACAGGACTGTCAATTCTTTTAATTCTCTGCGCATAAAGTATATGACCAGTACGGCGGCCATAAAATCTGCGATCGGTGCCGAGAACATCACCCCGTCGATACCCATGACCATTGGCAGGATCACGATCAGCGGCAGCAAAAAGATAATCTGCCGCGTCAGTGACAGAAAGATACCCTTTCCCGCCTTTCCGATCGATGTAAAGAAATTGGCGGAAACCGGCTGCAGGCCGTTGATAAATGTAAAGAACAGAAAAATTCGGAAGTATTCTTCAGCAAAATGAAAATATTCTTCCGTACCGGAACCAAACAGGCCGATGATCTGCCGCGGAAACAACTGAAAACATAAGAAAGCGATACAGGAGGCGATCGTCGCAGCGGCAGCAGCCTTCATGTAGGCTTCCCGGACACGGCGGTATTTTTTTGCGCCGTAATTGAAACTGACAATGGGCTGCAGCCCCTGAGAAATGCCAATGCATAATGAGAAAAAAATCATGTTGACTTTGGTAATGATCCCGGCGCAGGCAAGAGGAATTTCACTGCCGTAGTTTGACTGGGCACCGTAATGCCGCAGAATATTGTTCATCGCAATCTGTACAACCATCATGGCGACCTGGTTAAAACAGGGTGCCATGCCAAGTGTCACGATGTCCCGGCAATGTTTAAGAGATGGGAGCAGTGACTTCAGCGTGAGCTGTACCGTCTTAAAACGGGTCAGATAGACAATGACCATAATTCCGGAGATGATCTGACCGATGATCGTTGCAAGGGCGGCACCAGCCATCCCCATGTTAAATCCGAAGATAAACAATGGATCCAGAACCGTATTGATGACAGCACCAGTCAGGGTGCAGACCATGGAAAATCTGGGGCTTCCATCTGCACGTATCAGATTGGATCCTCCCGTCGTCAGAATCAGGAACGGAAAACCCAGAGAAGTAATGCTGGTATAAGTGACAGAGTAATCCATGATATCTGATGTCGCACCGAACAGAAACATTAATGGCTGTAAGAAAATACGGACTACAATGCAGAGCAGAAGTCCTAAAGAAAACAGCATACAGACCGAATTACCGGCATAACGCCGGGCTTCATCCGGTTCATTACGACCAAGTGATAAGTTGAAGTTTGCTGCTCCGCCGATACCGCACATTAAAGACAGGGCAGTACAGACGATAGTCAGTGGAAAGGCTATATTGGTGGCAGCGTTCCCCAGCGTTCCCACACTGTGGCCGATGAAAAGCTGGTCGACAATATTGTACAGTGCACTGACGAGCATGGCGATGATACTGGGAACGGCAAAACGGGTAAGCAGTTTGTTGATCGGTTCCACGCCGAGCGGATTGGAGCCAGTCCGGGTTGTTGGCATTGATTTAACACCTCTTCCTTCGTAATAGTTGTATTAACAGTGTACTACCTTTTAGGCATGGGAGTCAATGTGTGAAAAAGGTATCACCTCACAAAAGTGTGATTCCGGCAAAGGTAATCCGCAAGATTATGCCGGAAGAATAAACGGACCAAAAGACAAAATATTTAATGAAAGACTGCGAATGAATCAATGGTTTCCGGACGATCTGAAGGTTACAATGATACTGATAAAAATCAGAAGAGACATTGGGAGGAATGACCATGATTTATTACGTATCTGCTGATGCATCCGGTAACGGCTGCGGAACAAAGCAAAAGCCTTTTCAGAAGATCGGCGAGGCTGCGGCGATCGCCTGTGCAGGTGATGAGATTATCGTTGCCCCTGGTATTTACCGGGAGGCAGTAAATCCTGCAAATGGGGGTACAGATGAACAGCACCGCATTGTATATAGATCACAGCAGCCTCTGGGGGCCGTGATCACGGGGGCTGAACGTGTTGACAACTGGGTGCCACATGAGGGAAATGTGTGGAAAGCGCGGATCTCGAACGGCATCTTTGGAGGATATAATCCATACACGACACGGATATCCGGTGACTGGTATTATGCACTGGAACCGGTCCACACAGGAGAGGTCTATCTGAATGGAAAATCCATGTATGAAGTTATGAAGATCGAAGGGGTGCTTAACCCTGTCGTATATGAGTCTTCATGGGATCCGGCGTTCACCGTTTATACCTGGTATACTGAGCAGGATGGTGATTATACGGTAATCTATGCGAATTTCCAGGGGGTGGATCCAAATTTGGAAAATGTTGAGATCAACGTGCGCCGCAATTGTTTTTATCCGGACAGGACAGGAGTAAACTATATCACGTTATCCGGGTTTGCCGTAAAACAGGCGGCGACAACATGGGCACCTCCGACAGCCTGGCAGGAAGGGATGGTCGGACCCCACTGGTCCAAAGGATGGATTATTGAGGACTGTGAAATATCACATTCCCGGTGTTCCGGTATTTCTCTTGGCAAATATCTGCAGCCGGAAAATGACAATAAGTGGTCCAGATTCTGCCTGAAAGACGGGGCGCAGACGGAGCGCGAGATCATCTGTCAGGCGCAGGCGGAAGGCTGGTCAAAGGAAACAGTCGGGTCACATATTATCCGGCGCTGTGATATCCACGACTGCGGCCAGACAGGGATTGTGGGGCATCTGGGCGGTGTATTCTCTATTATAGAAGATAATCATATCCACCATATTAATAACAAGCAGGACCTGGCGGGCGCAGAGATCGGAGGCATCAAAATGCATGCGGCGATCGACGTGATCTTCCGGAGAAATCATATCCACCATTGTACCCGCGGGATCTGGCTGGACTGGCAGGTGCAGGGTACCCGGGTGACACAAAATCTGTTTCATGATAATGTCCCGCCCAGGGGGACCAGGATTGCCGATGGCCTTGCGCTTGCGGAGGATCTGTTTGTGGAAGTGTCTCACGGCCCCACGCTGATCGATCATAATCTGCTGCTATCTGACTGCTCATGCCGCATCAGTGCACAGGGAATAGCACTGGTACATAATCTGATCGGCGGATCTTTTACCTGGGTTGGGGAAGGGACGGATAATGGAAGCCGGACGCTTCCGTCTCCTCGTTATACGCCGTATCATATGCCGCACCGCACGGAGGTGGCCGGCTTTATGACGATACTCCACGGAGATGTGAGAATTTATAATAATATATTTGTACAACAGGGTATCCGTGAAGACCTGGCTGCATTTGCCGAAGAAAGACATGACAGCGGGATCACGAAATGTCATTTTATCTGCGGGACAAAGCCGTATGACGGGTATCCGACGGGGGAGGAATACTTCAGCAGATTTACTCCTGAGACGACCTGCGACGGTAATAATAAAGATTTATATTATCAGCATCTCCCGGTTTACACAGGCGGAAATGTTTACTTCAACGGTGCACAGCCCTGTGACACGGAGGAAAACTACCATACAGACACAGAGCACAGCATTGAGATGGCATTGACTGAGAACAACGGAAACTATACGCTTGAGACAAACCTCTATGACTATCTGCCTCAGCTGGAGATACCGTTTATCAGTACGGAAACGCTGGGTGAGGCATTCGAGCCGGAACAGAAATTTGAGAATCCGGATGGGACGCCCATCATTTTCCGGCAGGATTACTTTGGGAAGTTCCGGGGCGTCACGCCAATTCCAGGTCCCTTCTCAGACGGCAGTGACATCAAAAAACTTTATGTTAACGTGAATTCAGCCGCTTTCTGAGCTGGTGAGGAGTGATTCCGTACTTATGGCGGAATGCGGCGATATAAGAGGAGGCATCCGCAAATCCAACGTAAGAAGCGATCTCGTCCATTGAACAGGTCGTACTGGTCAGGTATTTGCGGGAGGCGTGCAGCCGGGTATTCTTGATATACTGATATGGAGAATACCCGGTTTCTTTTTTGAACAGCGTACAAAACCGGGAAACACTTAAGCCTGTTCTTTTTGCGAGTTTCTCGAGTGAAAGTACTTTGTGATAGTTCCGGTTGATATACAGTGCGAGCTCTCCCATGTTATCCGCATTGCCGCTTGTGGAGTTTACCAGCATCAGACCGAGCAGCTCATACAGTTTAGCAGACATGATGATCTCCGGGTTTTGTTTGTTGAATTCGAAAGTGCTTAACATATCCTGAAGCTTCCAGAGGAATACCGGATTGTTTTTCAGGTTGAATACATGCTGATTGCGGTTCGCCATGATCATATGTTCAAAAAAAGGATGAAAATTCTTTCCGTTAAAATGAATCCAGTAAGATTCGAGTGAACCGAGGGCCCCATAGATATGGGGCTTTTGTGTTTCAATCAGAAAAGCCTCACCGGGTTCCACTTCATATGTCTGCTTATCCGTAGACACTACTGCCTTTCCGCTCTGCACGTACATGAGCAGATAGTGGCAGTAATTTGTCCGTATTACCGAATAATCCTGTGAACAGTACGCATGTCCAATATATTCAATGTACAAAAACAGTTCCCGGGCAGTGTTGGTGGGATTGTATGAATATTCAAGCGACGTCGGCATAACACCGGGCACATTTCTGATGTTTCGAATCATGGGCAATTCTCCTTTTGGTTAAAATCACAATAGTATGGGTGCACCCTTACAGTTGAGTATATTCTAAGAATAGTAAGAATTCAATATTTTTCTGAAAGTATTTCTGATGTATTTCTATCAGTAAAAGGCTACAATGTGAACAAAGAAAAGAAGTGAAAAAAATTGAGGGGGGATTAGAAAAAAATAAGAAAAGCATGTTTTGGAAAGTAAAGGAAAATCATCAGAAAAGACGGAGGAAAAAAATGAGGAAAAAATTATTGGCAATACTTTGTACAGCAGTTATTACAGCTATGGTGATTACCGGATGCGGCGGAGGTTCCAGCGACAAACAGGCAGCAGCTCCGGCAGGAGATACGGCAGCTTCCAAAGAAGAATCACAGGACGGCAGTACCGGTGAACAGCAGCCGGAATCAAACGGATCTTATAAGATAGGCATGGTAGTAAATTATGCAGGACAGGACCCATACCAGACATCTTATTATGACACTATGGTAGCATACGCCAAGGAAAAAGGTGTGGATCTTCAGATTCTCGATCCTAAAGGAGATGCAACTACACAGGCCAACCAGGTGCAGGATCTGATCAACATGAAATGTGACAGTATTATCATCTGGCCGGTCAACAGTGAAGCAGCCGTGGCATCAGCAAGGGCTGCCAACAAAGCAGGTATCCCATGCATGTCAGCGAATACAAGAATTGCAGAATCGGGGGACGAATTTATTAAATGCCATGTTGGCCCTTCCTGTATTGAGGAAAGTAAGCAGACTGCACAGGAAATGGTAAAACAGATTGGTGAAGATGCCAAAATTGTGGAGATAGCAGGGCCTGCAGGGTACTCTGCCGCACTGGAACGTTCTCAGGGGCTGGAAGAGGGCATAGAAGGAACAAACATTCAGATCCTGGACAGCCAGACGGGGGAAGGAAACCGTGAAAAGTGCCAGCAGATTGCAGAAAATTACCTGATTAAATATGGAAAAGGTGAGCTCGATGCCATCTATGTATATGATGATAATGGAGCTTACGGTGCATGGAACGCTGTTGAGGCAGCCGGAAGACAGGATGATGTGAAAGTATATGCAGGAGCCTCCGGAAGCTTTGGAACCCTTGATTATGTAAAAGACGGAAAGATTGCGGCTACCGTTATGCAGTCCCCGTATTTTGATGCAGAGACCGCACTGGATATGGCGATCAGGCTGGCAGACGGTGAGGAACCGGAGAACTTTGATAACAGCATTGAGACACCGTTGGCGACGGCAGATACAGCAGATTCCCTGAAGGGAACAATGGAAGCGTGGTAAAGCTTGCATTCACTATAAAATTTAGCGGAGGATTTAAAATATGATGACACACAGAGAACGGGTACAGACAACTTTAAATCACAGACAGCCGGATAAAGTGGCGGTTGATTTTGGCGGAATCAATGATTCCACAATGCATGTAAGCTGTATTGAAGGACTGAGAGAGTATTATGGACTGGAAAAACGTCCGGTTACCGTTGTGGATGTTTACATTATGGCGGGTATGATTGAAGAGGACCTGGCAGATGTCATGGGGGTTGATACCGCATCTGCATTTCCCAAAGGGACGATGTTTGGATTTCCAAGGGATAAAGTAAAAGAGTGGATTAACCCCGATGGGCAGACGATCCTGGTGCCGGAAGGGTTCAATCCACAGCCGGATGGTAAAGGCGGATATTATATTCATCCTCAGGGCGACTTGAGTATTCCGGCTTCCGGACATATGCCTGCAAAATCAGTCTACTTTGATGCTATTATCCGTCAGGAACCATTTGACGATGATGACCTGGATCCGCAGGACAATCTGGAGGAATGGACATTACTGGATGATGACAACCTGCAGTATATCAAAGAGCAGGCAGAAGCCGGCTGCCGTCAAAACCGATCAGTAATTCTGGCAGCACCGGGTATGGGACTCGGTGATGCGGCAGATATTCCGGGCGTAGGGCTGAAACACCCAAAAGGAATTCGTAATTATACAGACTGGTACATGTCCCCGCTTTTAAGAGAGGACTTTGTAAAAGAGCTGTTTGACAGGCAGATGGATATTGCGATTGAGAACCTGCGCCGGGTGAATGAAGTATGCGGAGATATGATAGATGTGGCATTTACCTGCGCTGCAGATCTTTCCCATCAGCACAGTCTGTTCGTATCCCCGGATGTATTCCGTGAAGTTTATATGCCGTATTATAAAAAGGCGAATAACTGGATACACGAAAATACGAACTGGAAGATCTTAAAACATAATTGTGGTGCTGTACGGCCGCTGATACCGCTGCTTATCGAGGCTGGATTTGACGCTTTGAATCCAGTGCAGACCTCAGCGGACGGAATGGACCCGCAGGAGCTGAAAAATGAGTTCGGCAAAGATATCACGTTCTGGGGAGGTGGTGTGGATACACAGAAAGTACTGCCTTTTGGCACACCGGAAGAGGTTCGCGAACAGGTGCTCAGAAGATGCGAGATTTTTGCAAAAGACGGTGGATTTGTGTTTAATGCTGTACATATCATTCAGGCAAATACGCCGGTGGAAAATATTGTGGCGATGTTAGACGCAGTGAAAGAATTTAACGGAGAGAAATAATTTTATTTTGTTCCAGTGCAGAGAGACCGATTTGAGAGGGCGTCTGGCCCTTGTGTAAACGATCGGTCTTTCTGCTATAAAAAACTATTAGAGGGAGGTTATGTGTAATGGAGTCTCAAAGCAACAAGAATTTTTTGACCACTCTGAAAAAGCAGGGTATAGTGTTTGCGATGATACTGGTCTATGTGGTATTTGCGGTAATATCCAAACAGTTTCGTACGCCAGACAACTTTGTTCTGATTTTCAGGCAGGTGGCCACCATCGCCGTAATGGGTGCAGGTATGACATTCGTCATCATCGGAGGGAACTTCGACCTGTCCGTCGGCTCCCTGCTGTCACTGTGCAGCGTCATCTGTATTGACCTGCATGACAAGATCGGGCCGGTCCCGGCGATCCTTGTGACGCTGGTAGTCGGTATGGCATCCGGTGTGATCAGCGGATATCTGTGCGGGTATCTCAGGCTGAATTCCATGATCGTTACCCTGGGTATGATGAACGTACTGCAGGCGCTGGCGATGATGTATACGAACGGCCAGTTTGTGCAGATGGCAGACAGCAACGCGTGGTTTACGAAGATCGGAAAGGGAAGTATCGGCCCGGTCCCGATTTCCACCATCATCATGGCGCTGTTTATCATCATCATGGGAATCGTGCTGACCAAGACCGTATACGGGCATCATGTGATGTCGGTGGGAGGAAATGATGAAGCGTGCCGTTACAGTGGAATCAACGATAAGCTGGTGATCCTGAAGACGTTTGTACTGTCGGGCCTTGCGACGGCAGTGGGTGCGATCATGCTGTGTTCGCGGGGTGCGGCGGCGCAGGCTACGATCGGTGAAACTTATGAATTTGATGTTATCTCAGGAGTCATCCTTGGAGGTGCATCCTTAAGCGGAGGAAGCGGAAGTGTCTATAAGACTTTCGTGGGAGTGATGATCCTTGGTATCCTGAAAAACGGATTCGTGATCGTGGGTCTGCCTTATTACCTGCAGTGGGTGGCACAGTGTGTAGTAATTCTGATAGCGGTATATATGGATATCATGACAAAAAGAAAGAAGGGTGTGTAAATGAGCTGGGGAAACATTAAAAAATTTCTGTCTAAGAACACGATCATACCAATCTGGATTGTATTTTTCGTATTTGCAGTCATCTTCGTGCCTGGATTCCTGAACGTGAACAACCTGTTCAACGTCTTTAACCAGAACGCCATGAAGGGTATTATGGCGATAGGTATGACATTTGTAATCATCAACAGCTACTTTGATATGTCAACGTGTACGTTGGTAGCATTGGCAGCATCCCTTGCCTGCGGCCTGGAAGGGAGCATCGGAATGATCCCCGGAATCATCGTGGCATTGCTGGTAGGGTGCCTGGTAGGTGCCATCAACGGATTCCTGGTAGCATATGCAAGAATCAACGCATTCGTCGTTACCCTGGCGATGATGCTTGGGTGCCGGGGATTCGGATACATATACCATGCGGAGCAGTCCCTGATCCCGAACCATACGGATGCAGGGTGGGCATTCATTGATTTCGGAGCGGGAAAGATCGGGCCGTTATCGTATATCAGCATTATCTTCATCGTACTGCTGCTTCTGGCGCACTATGTGCTGAAATATACGACACATGGGCGAAATACCTATGCGATAGGAGGAAACGAGAACTCTGCGTTTAATGCAGGAATCAATTATAAACGGACAACGTTTATCAACTTTGTGATCTGCGGTTTTACAGGAGCACTGGGAGGAATCCTGTATGCAGCGTTTGCAGGATCCTCGACCCCGACGCTGGGATGGCCGGATATGCACATGCTGGTAATTGCGGGCGTTGTACTGGGCGGATGTAAGCTGACAGGGGGAGTAGGAAACATCTGGTATACCTTAGGAGGTATCATGCTGCTGGGAGTGATCAACAATATGATGAACCTTCTGAACGTACAGACATACGTGAACCGTCTGGTGACGGGCCTGATCATGATCGGGGTCCTGTACCTGGATAAGGTCATGATGCATAAGAAAACCAAAAAAGCGAACCTTGAGTAACGTTAAATTTGAATGTAAAACCGGAGGAAATGTAAATGAGCAATGAATATGTTCTTGAAATGAAAGATATCAGTAAAACTTTTCCCGGTGTTAAGGCATTGGATCATGCTCATTTGAATCTGAAATACGGCGAGGTACTGGCACTGTGCGGAGAGAACGGTGCGGGAAAGTCAACACTGATGAAAGTGCTTTCCGGAGTATACCACGCTGATGAGGGTTCGGGTGAGATCATTTACCAGGGGAAACCTGTTCGCTACAATAGTCCTATTGAGGCGAAGAATGATGGTGTTGTCTTAATTTTCCAGGAATTATCCTTAGTAATGGATTTAACCGTAGCAGAGAACCTGTATCTGGGCAGCCTGCCGAAAAAAGGCGGCAGGATTGACTGGAAGAAGATGAATGCGGATGCACAGAAGGTTCTGGATGAACTGGAGTGCCCGGCAAAACCGACGGACACGATCTCAGCACTGCCGATCGCACAGCAGCAGATGGTGGAGATCGCCCGTGGAATCGCCCTGGGTGCAAAGATCCTCGTGCTGGATGAGCCGACGTCTTCCCTGACAGAAAAAGAAAAGAATTCTCTGTTTAAGATTGTCAACAAACTGAAAACCCAGGGTGTTGGTATGGTATATATCAGCCACAAGATGGATGAGATTTTCGAGATCAGCGACCGCGTGCTGGTGATGAGGGATGGAAAACCGACCGGTGAATTTGTGACCAAAGACATCGAGCTGGACGACATCGTAAACAGTATGATCGGCCGTTCCCTTGACAATTACTACTATAAATGTAAGTGGAACCCGAAGGAAGAAGTGCTGCGGGTAGAAAACCTGTCCCTGAAGGGATATTTTAAGGATATTTCCTTTAACGTTCATGCCGGGGAGGTTGTGGGATTCTACGGCCTGGTAGGAGCGGGGCGTACAGAGATCATGGAGACGATCTTCGGTATCCGCAAGGCGGATTCGGGAAAGATCTACCTGGAAGGCAAGGAGCAGAAGATCCGGTCCAGTGTGGATGCGGTAAAGGCAAAGATCGGGTTTGTTACGGAGAACCGTAAGGAACAGGGCCTGGTGCTGGAGCAGTCGTGCCGTGACAACATGGCGCTGGCGAAACTGCCGATGATCTCAAAAGCCGGTTTTGTGGATATGAAGGCGTCGTATGAGATTTATAAGGAATACCATGATAAACTGCAGATCAGTTCTCCGAGTCCTGAGCAGCCGGTTGGAAATCTTTCCGGTGGTAATCAGCAGAAAGTTGTCCTTGGAAAATGGATGACAATCGGACCGAAACTGTTGATTCTGGATGAGCCGACGCGTGGTATTGATGTAGGGTCGAAATCAGAGATATACAGACTGATCGCAGAGCTGGCGGAGAAAGAAGGGCTGGCGGTCATCATCATTTCCTCGGAGATGCCGGAGGTCATGGGAATCAGCAACCGGGTACTGACAATCGCACAGGGTAATCTGACAGGAGAACTCGTGGGTGATGAGATCACAGAGGAAACACTGATGAGAGCAATTCTTATCACGGATTCCACGCAACAGGCATAGGGCAGCTGAGAGAGGGTCTGAATTACAGCCGGTAATCCGGATCCTCTGCATCTGTACTGCCTTTATGCCCATAACAGATTATATACAAAACCATACTGAAGCGGAATAATAAAATAATTCAGCAGAAGACATCCTGCGATGCAGACCAGCCACCCGTGTTTTTCCCAAAATCGGCAGTTTCCACTGCAAAAATGTGACAGGAAGACAGGAAAAATTTTCTGAAGCATCCCCCAGATCAGATATCCAGCCGCTGCACCGAGTGTATTCATCATAAGATCGTCAATATCGACAGCGCGGAAAGTAAAAAGCTGAAGCAGCTCAATAGCCAGAGACAGACTGAGACCGGTCAGCAGCGTCCGTAAAAGGGATTTGAATTTCTGCCATAAAAGCGGCAAAAAGAAACCCACGGGCAGAAAAAGAAGCACATTCATGCCATACTGGAACATACCTTCCGGAAAATCAACAAAGGGCACCAGATTGATTCCTGCATCTCCCCACCGCATGTCATAGAAGCTGGGGAGTCCCGTGATATCGAAAATAAGAATCAGGATGGCAGAAAATAAAGTGACAGTTAAAATATGGACACCTTTTACGGTACACTTAAAAATGCGCATAACAAAATAACATAACATACCTGTTAAGATAATAACAGGTGTCGTACATGATAATTCCATCAGCAGATACGAAAGCATTGTCTGACCTCCTGCGGGTTAAGAATACGTTTATTCTACCGCTGATATCTTAATTTTATATTTGTATTTTCTTAAATCTTAATAAAAATCCCCGGTTCTTTGTTACGAATGTCCAGAACGTACATTCATGTTGAAAGAATTTTTCAATTATGCTAAACTATAGACGTATTTAGCATGCAAAAGGCTAGGGGAACATGAAAAAAGAAAAGAACAATCTTGTATTAATCGGAATGCCGGGTGTTGGAAAAAGCACAATAGGCGTGATTCTGGCAAAGGAAATCGGATATCAGTTTCTGGATGCTGATCTTTTGATCCAGCAGCAGGAAAACCGTCTGCTGAAGGAAATCATCGCAGAAGAAGGGACAGACGGGTTCATTTTGATTGAAAACAGAGTCAATGCGTCCATTGATGCGTATCGCACCGTAATTGCTACAGGAGGGAGTGTAGTATACGGAAAAGAGGCGATGGAACACCTCCGGGAAATCGGAACAATTATTTATTTACGGCTTTCCTATGCATCTTTGAAGAGGCGTCTGCATAACCTAAGAGGTAGAGGGGTAGTGCAGAAAGAAGGACAAACTCTTTGGGATATTTATGAGGAGCGCACGGTGTTGTATGAGCAATATGCAGATTTGATTGTTGATGAAGAAAATAAAGGAATTGAGGAGACGCTGCAGGTGATTCTCGATACATTAATTTTATAAAAATTTTAATTTTTTTTTACAAAACAATTGAATTATTATAACATATGCGGTATGCTAATTAATACATTGATTGGTTGTATGGGCAGTCTCAGGGCTGCAGATACAAGAAAAATCCGAGGTGGAATATGGAACAATATATAATAAGAGGTGGCAATCCGCTGGTTGGAGAGGTAGAAATCGGTGGAGCAAAAAATGCAGCGCTCGCTATTTTGGCTGCGGCAATTATGACGGATGAAACAGTGCGTATCGATAATCTTCCGGATGTCAGAGACATTAATGTTTTGCTGGAAGCGATTGAAAGAATCGGGGCAACAGTTGAACGTGTTGACCGCCATACGGTGACCATCAACGGAGCTACAATTGGCGATATCAGTGTTGATTACGAATATATTAAAAAAATTCGTGCGTCCTACTATCTGTTAGGCGCACTGCTTGGCAAATACAAGAAAGCGGAAGTACCGCTTCCCGGCGGCTGCAATATCGGAAGCCGTCCGATTGACCAGCACTTAAAAGGGTTCCGTGCGCTCGGCGCATCTGTTGATATCCTGCACGGTGCGATCGTGGCGAGAGCCAATGAATTAAACGGAAATCATATCTTCCTGGATATGGTATCGGTAGGCGCAACGATAAATATCATGATGGCTGCTTCCATGGCAAAAGGAAGGACCATAATCGAAAACGCCGCCAGAGAACCGCATGTTGTTGACGTTGCCAATTTCCTGAACAGTATGGGAGCTAATATTAAAGGTGCGGGTACGGATGTCATTCGTATCAAAGGTGTGGACAAACTGCACGCCAGCGATTATTCTATTGTCCCGGATATGATCGAAGCGGGAACCTATATGATGGCAGCGGCGGCTACCAAGGGAGATATTCTGCTTAAAAATGTGATACCGAAGCATCTTGAGGCGACGACAGCGAAGCTGGAGGAGATCGGATGTGAGGTGGAAGAGTTTGACGATACCATTCGTGTGATCGCTTCCCGGCGTCTCAGAAGAACGCATGTGAAAACACTGCCTTATCCTGGATTTCCGACGGATATGCAGCCGCAGATGGCGGTTGTACTTGCGCTCGCAGACGGGACAAGTATTGTAACCGAAAGTATTTTCGAGAACCGATTTAAATATGCTGATGAGCTTGCGCGTATGGGAGCAGATGTCAAAGTGGAAGGAAATACTGCGATTATAGACGGTGTGGACCGCCTTACGGGTGCCAGAGTAAGTGCACCGGATCTTCGTGCGGGAGCAGCACTTGTAATAGCCGGACTGGCGGCTGACGGCATCACAACGGTAGATGATATCATGTATATTCAGCGCGGCTATGAGGATTTTGAAGGAAAACTCAGAGGGCTTGGCGCAGATATTGACCGTGTGTTCAGCGAAAAGGAAATTCAGAAATTCAAACTTCGGATCGGATAAAAAAGAAATAAAAGTACCGGATACATAAGGCCTGCGGCTGCAGGTTTTATGTATCCGGTTTTTTATTAGATTAGTATTGTCCGGCTTTAAATTCCGATGTATCCGAAAGTGCAGTGAGCTTATAATCCCTTACGCCGTAACCGGTTAGCTTTTTAAAAAGGCGCCCCATCCAGTACAGTGCTCTGCACTCGGGATGGATCCGCAGAGACTGAAAGATGAATACGGTAAAGATATTACTTTCTGGGGCGGCGGTTATATATTTAATTCTATTCATATCGTTCAATGCGGTACACCGGTGGAAAATATTGTTGCAATGATTGATGCAGTTCATGAATTTAACGGTGACCGGCGCTGACGCACACAGAAGATGCAGAGCAGAATTCCTGTGAAAGTGCAGAACCAGCCGGCTGTTTTTCCCGGGGCGCGGTAACGGATCTCAATCTGATGTTCACCCTGCGCAAGCGGGAATCCCAGGAATGCAGTGTTGACTTTCTGCGGCTGGACGGTCTGTCCGTCAACAGTGATTTTAAAATTACGGTCATATGGGACAGAGCTGATAAACCAGCCGCTTTGTTCTGCAGTGACAGTACCCGTCATCACATCACCTCCGCTTTGGGCTTCGTCGATTTGAAATGGCTGGCTGTAAAGGCTGTTGTCGTTCAGGACATCTGAGCTGACAGAGCAGGCGTGCATATCAGTGATCCGGTAATCTCCCTTTTTGAATGTGACAGGAAGGGAGGTTTTGCCGTTTCCAATCCCGAGTACATAGGTAAAAGTGGTATTACTGTTATAATAATCGTGATTTACACTTGTAAGCTTGTTGTTGACTGTGCCGATTTTGATGGAGATATCCTTTTCGGGATTCAGGTTTTCTATCTGAAACTGCAGAAACAGCAGATCCCCCGATTTTGTTCCATCCGGAAGCTGGACATCGATCCTGGCTTTCTTAGCGGCGTGAATCTCGTACCCTGAGTCGGTGGCCTGAATATCCAGGACGGAGTCCTTCTGTTTCGGAAGAACGAACTGTGTGGCGCTGACATCAATTTTTTTCTGAGCGGACTTTCCTGACGCCGGGATATTGGAATCCGGGACAACAGATGCCTGAGAAAATATGAGCTGACTGTGAGGAAAGCTTAAATTTTCGTAATCCTGGTCTGAGATCAGACGGTCAGTGACATAACCGATGGGAGCTGTATTTCTATTTTCCCAGACAGATATGCCGTTTTCAGTGCTCCGTTTTTGATAATCGAACTGTGCATCCTCACTCAGGATATATTTTACTCCCATCAGCCGTCGAAACAGGGGATTCTGGGATACGCCCTGCATGAGATAGTTGCGATAAGGCTGTTCCAGATCAAATGTTTCCTCACGGAATGTTCTGTAATACGGGTTGCAGGCTGAAGAATACAGAGAGGAGATCTTCTGACCGTCAGCATGCACCCTGTTAAAGTTTGCAGAATTTTCTGTGTGCGTTCCGCTCTGTTCCAGACGAAATCCGGACAGATCATCGCCGATGGAGGAAATCGTATCAGAAATATCGGAACTGGTAAGTTCCTCATAAAATTCACGTGATACGGCCATATCTGCGGCACCGTGATAGATCATGCAGTAACTGAACAGAAAGCCGCATGACAGGAGTACCGGAAGAGGTGCGGTCAGTTTATTCAGATAGAGACAGGGACAAATCGCTGCAAGCAGAACGGCTGCGTCGATAAGGATAAACTTCCAGTAATTCTGGTATTGCTCCTGATGTCTGCTGATAAACAATAAAAAAATGACGAACAGATATGGCAGCAGGTACAGCATTTTTGCCCGGAAAGAGCCGTTGGCTTTGACCTGATATACCTTCTTCATATAATATGCAATAACATAGCATAGAAGCGGGAGAAAGGGAATAAACACCTTATCCTTTTCATACAGTCCGCCGTTCAGCAGATATCCTGCGGCAGGGATTATGAAAAGGGCGATCAGTCCCCAGATTAAAATCCGCTCGCCTGCCCTCTTCCAGAACGCTCCTGTTATCAGAACTGTCACGACAAGTGAAGTCAGCCCCAGTCCATAGGGGCTGTACAGAAGGCGCATGATTTTCAGTTCCGGTATCAGCAGCTGTGCGGCGGAGACGGTCTGCGAAGACGGTCTGCTGCTCCCGAAAATCGCGGCTGCTGAAGGTATCAGCAAAATGCCGGCCATGCATACTGCGGCTATCAGGGGGCACAGAAGCCTGGTAATACTCTGTATCCACAGGGAAGCAGTGAGCGGTGCTTTGTTTTCCTGAAGAAAGCGGTGCAGTCCATATAAAAATAGAGCACCCATACCGCCTATTGAAAAGTAGAAGCTCGTCATGATCATCAGAAATACAGCCACGATCAGCAATCCGGACCTGCGCCGGTCGACCAAGCGGTCTGTTCCCAGAAAACCAAGACACAGAAATGGCATGTAATTTATGAACATCCACTGATTATAAGAGTGATAAATCATGGGAGCTGCCAGCAGGAACAACAGTGAGCAGCTAAAGCTGATCCAGACCGAAAAACCCCGTTTTACCAGCCAGGTATAAAACAGGTAAACAGAAGCTGCAAGCCCGAGAACACTGACGGCCATGATGTAATCTGCCATCTTCACGAATGGAAGCATATACGACATCAGGATCAGCGGGCTGAACAAACCGTAATAAGAAAAATTATAGATGTTCTGCCCTCCGCCGATGTCCGGAGCAAAATTTGGAAAAAGCTGCCCTGTCTTATAGAACAGCTGCCGGAAATAATCCGGCAGTACGCTGTGCTGGCTGATCCAGTCTACTTTGGAACCGAAAATGCCGTTACTCAGCACGCAGGCACAGCCAAGAATCAGGACGGATGCTAGCAGAACACCGCACATAATGTGCTTGTTTCTGCTAAAAGTATCGTCATGCTGCTTCATAAGGGTTCCCTCCGGCGTTCTGGCATTCAACTGCTTTTTCGCTGGATTCCTTTAAAATAAAAATTGGCCTGTGTTTACATTCCAAATATGTTTTGGCGAGGTATTGTCCCACAATACCTGTACAAAACAGCTGAATCCCGCTGACAAAAAATATCAGGCAGGCAAGTGACGGCCAACCGCCGACCGGGTCGCCGAACAATAGTGTTTTTATTATGATAATGATGATCATCAGGAATGCAAGGCCGCAGAACGCAACACCGGCAAACGATGCCAGCGACAGCGGTGCAACAGAAAAACCGGTGATTCCCTCCAGTGAATAACAGAACAGTTTTTTTAAAGACCACTTGGTCTCGCCTGCTGCCCGTTCGATATTCGGATACTCCAGCCATTTGGTGCGAAACCCAACCCACTCAAAGATTCCCTTGGAAAAACGGTTATATTCGCTCATTGAGACAACGGCTTTTGCCATACCGGACTTCATCAAACGGTAGTCTCTGGCGCCGTTTACGATTTCAGTCCTGGAAATACGGTTGATGAACCGGTAGAATTCCCTGGATAAAAACGAACGGACCACGGGCTCTCCGTCGCGGTTGGAACGCTTCGTAGCGACACTGTCGTAGTCTTCGGTTTTCAAAATCTGATACATTTTCGGCAGCAGCGACGGGGGATCCTGAAGATCTGCGTCCATAACTGCAACATAATCTCCTGAAACATTGGAAAGACCAGCATAGATAGCGGCCTCTTTTCCAAAATTTCTGGAAAATGAAAAGTATTTGCAGCGCTTGTCCTTTTGATTCAGTTCTTTTAAAACCGGAAGAGTACGGTCGCTGGAACCGTCATCGATAAACAGCAGCTCAAAACTGCATGAGTCCATCTGACCCATTACTTTCTCCATTGCCTCGAAATATGCCGGGAGTACCTCCTCCTCATTAAAACATGGTATGACAATTGATATCTTATCCATATACTCACCTCTCTAACGGCAGTATACAGGAAGAATCTTAAGATTTTCTTTTCTTTCCTTAAATAAATGATAAAAATTTACCGGGTATATCGTTCTGCACACGAATGATATGTTATAATAAAACATAATCTGCTTTGATGGGAGGAATATGATGCAGGAGGATTTGGGATTGCGGGAAATGCCGGTTGTGACGAGACAGGACAGGAAATACTTTTCTAAGATTGGAATAGCATTTTTTATAGGGACATTACTGATTGTTGCAATACAGGGAGTGTCTGTCGTGCTGATCAGCTGGTGGAAACCAGAATGGCTGGGGAACAATACGGGTTCCCTGCTGGTGAGTTCGCTGCCGATGTATCTGGTTGCGATGCCTCTGATGATTTTAATCATAACCCGTGTGAAGCCACAAAAAGTGATAACTCAGCGGCAGATGTCGGCGGGGCAGATGACAGTGGCTTTTATCATGTCTTATGCGATTCTATATGTGAGTAATCTGGCGGGGACATTCATAACTGCGATCATCGGTTTTTTAAAAGGGTCCGGGGTGAGCAATGTTATGGCGGATGCCGTGGTCGGTACAAACCGCTGGGTTATTTTTGTGCTAATGGTACTCTGTGCACCTGTTTACGAAGAATTTATATTCCGTAAGCTTTTGATTGACCGGACAGCAGTATACGGGGAAGGCGTGGCTGTTTTGATCTCGGGATTGATGTTCGGACTGTTTCACGGTAATCTGAATCAGTTTGCCTACGCATTCCTGCTGGGAATCTTCTTTGCTTTCATCTATGTAAAAACCGGGAGAATCCGGTATACGGTCATACTGCATATGCTGATTAATTTCCTGGGAAGCGTGGTCGCAACCTGGGTGATGGAAGCCTTTGATGTTGGCGAGATGGAAAAGGCAGTGGAGTTATATCAGAACAGCCCGGCAGAGGGAATGGCCGCAATGCAGTCTGTATTGCCGGGAATTGCCCTGGCAGGGGGATATGTGCTGTTGATATTTGGGATTGTGATAGCCGGAATTGTACTGTTGATCGTTTTTCGCAGAAAATTCAGACTTATGCCCGGAGAAGTGACGATACCGAAAGGAAAACGATTTAAAACGATTGTGGTAAATTTGGGAATGCTGTTGTTCTGTGGCTTCTGGCTGGTGCAGATGATCCTGCAGCTTGTGATGTGAGGATGGGGCGGCAATAATACCGCCCCTGTAAATCAGCCTTTCGCTATTTCCTTTTAACAGGTATCCAGATTTCGCTGTAATAGTTCTCATCCTGTGTACCGTCTGCAAAATCTGTGCAGTCGCTGTACATTTCAATATTATACCCTGCAGCGATTTCATAATCTTTGCAGTTTGGCAGCCATTCTGAAAAGATTTTTTATTTACATCCTGCAGGGAAACGGGCATTGGTCCTTTACAGGCAAGACGGCCCTGTGTGCCTGGGAATGATCTTTGTGGCAAGACCCTCATGTCTCTGCCGACGGATCATAGTTATCTGCGATCAGGTATTCGAATTCATTGCCTTCCATGCTTTCGTCAATACTCACCCCATACATACGCAGATGCCATAATTCCCGCCTATAGTGTCCGCGTCGGCTGATAGTGCTTAGTCCAAAATTTCGGTATCTCTTCAGCCCGCACTGTCGTACTTGATATTTCCCGATACCCCACAACAGTAAAAGTCTTTTTCAACAATCTTGTAATCCATAATATAACCGCCTTCAGTGAAAATTTAATTTTTAGAGGGGCGAACATTTTAATCATTGCCCCGTCTCTTCGCACAGCAGTAGTGTAACGCCATGGAAACGTGAGAACGCTTTCGTGAAACTGTCCGGGGAATCGTAACCATATTTAAGCGCAATGTCTATGATTTTTGCATCAGTG
>NZ_JAKNTI010000011.1:0-21399 GCF_022440585.1 Lawsonibacter sp. OA9 | reverse complement strand
TGACTGATAACGCGTTATCTGTATGTTTGCTGGTGGCGGCAGTTATTTTAGTCAATTATCTGTTTTTTCTTTATCTGTTTGGGATTCCTGTCCTTCTTCTGACAAACTCAACATTCTGCAGTTCATGGAAAAAGAGTCTGGACCTGTTAAAACGAAGAAAGGTACGTACGGTTGGAAAACTTTTTTCATATATTCTTGCTTATTTGTCGGTGCTCTGTGTAGCGTGGGGGATTGCGGTAAGTGTGCTTGCCGGACTTGCCAGGTATTTTCATGGCGAAAATGAGGGTAGATGGTATTTTGGATTGTATTATAATACCTTTGCGGGTATCTGGAATATTGTGACGGGTGCGATTGCTTCTGTATTTTTTTGTGCAATAACAATTGTTTTATATCACTGTTACAAAGGTGAAAGCCGTCCGAGAGCCGTAAAGAAGCCATGGACGATAAAGAGGCTGATGATTCGTACCGTGGTAGTTCTGACTGTAATTGTTATGCTTGTTTTTATGGGAGATACGGAACTGGGGAGACAGTTTTTTTATTCAGATAGTTCAAAGGCAGCAGTAATTGCACATCGTGCAGGAGCAGCTTTTGCACCTGAAAATACGGTTGCTGCATTAAATGAGGCTATTGAGGATGGGGCAAATATGGCAGAAATTGATGTTCAGCAATTAAATGATGGTACACTTATCGTTCTGCATGACACGAATTTTAAAAGAACTACCGGGGTGGATTTAAATGTCTGGGATGCTGAATATACACAAGTAGAGGAGATGGATGCGGGAAGCTGTTATTCCCACCAATTTGCAGGAGAGCCAGTGCCTGCTCTGGAAGATATGCTGAAGGCCGCCAAAGGGAAAATTGACCTTATGATAGAACTTAAAGTCACGGGACATGAGAAAAGCCTTGTTGAGGATACACTCGAACTTATTGAGAAATATGATATGGAAAAACAGTGTAACATCGCATCGATGGACTTTAATTTGCTACAGCAGGTAAAATCATTGAATACTGAATTAAAAGCAACGTACATCTCAGTTTTGCTTGTGTCTAAATCCTACGATCTGAAACAGATTGACTGCTATAGTGTAGAAACAACTTTTTTATCGAGAGAATTAGTGTCTTCGGCACATGCTCAGGGGAAAATGGTGTATGGGTGGACGGCCAGCAGTAATGACAGTATTAAAAAAGTACTCAGTTGTGATGCTGACGGTGTTATCACGGATAATCCCCTTCTGGTACGATATATCATAGATACGTCAGAGGAGAATATTCTGATGGATGAAGTTGCAGATATATTTTTTTAGATTAATAAATTCTGATAATACTCACTATAAAGGAGGACTCCTGATGAATGAGAGTACCATATGCTTAATGAATGACTCGTTTTCTCCATTGATTGACGGGGTAGCCAATGCAGTGACAAACTATGCCGCCTGTTATCAGAAAAACTTTGGAAAAGCATACGTTGCGGTGCCATACCACCCGGATGCTGATGATGGGAATTTTCCGTTTCCCGTAATTCGTTACCGGAGTTTTGATACTACTGAACTGTTAAATTACCGCGCAGGATATCCTTTTTCGGTAAGTGCAATGAAAGCGTTGAAGGAGGCTGATTTGAGTCTCATTCACAGTCACTGTCCGTTTATGTCAACTGTTTTAGCCCGTATACTGCGCAGGTGTGTAGATGTGCCGTTGGTATTTACATACCATACTAAATTTGATGTAGATATTGCAAAAACAGTTTCTTCAAAAATTTTACAGAAGCAGGCTGTGAATCTCATTCTGGATAATATTAATGCATGTGATGAGGTCTGGACAGTCAGTGAGGGGGCAGGGGAAAATTTGCGTTCTCTGGGTTATAAAGGGGATTACATTATCATGCGAAATGGGGTTGATTTTCCAAGGGGACGCGTATCAAAAGAGAGTATAAGCAAAGCCACAGAAGGGGCAGATCTGCCCCCCAATGTGCCCGTTTATCTTTTTGTGGGGCGTATGATGTGGTATAAGGGACTTAAGATTATCTTCGACAGTCTGTGTATGCTTCAGGATGGCGGAAAAGATTTTCGGTTGATCATGATCGGAGAAGGAAATGATAAAGAAGAAATGGAGCGTTATACAGAGGAAGCAGGAATTGGTAATAAATGTAATTTTACGGGGGCAATCTACGACAGAGAGGTTTTGAGGGCATGGTACTGCCGTGCTGACCTGTTCTTATTTCCTTCCAGCTATGATACAAATGGTCTGGTAGTGCGTGAGGCAGCCGCGTGTGGACTTGCCAGTGTACTGATTAAAGGAAGCTGCGCAGGAGAGGGAATATCAGATGGAAAAAATGGATTTCTGTGTGAGGAAAATGCAGAGGGAATGTATTTTTTATTAAAAAAGATACAGGAAAATCCAGAAGTAACGAGTCGGGCAGGTCGATGTGCAATGGATATGCTTTACCTTTCCTGGGAGGATAGCGTAGCTAAAGCTGTTGAGCGATATGAGGTTATAAAAGAGAAATATGCCAGAAAGGAGTATACTGGCCAGAAGTGTTTTTCAGATGATATGCTCTCTGTCACAGGGAATGCCATGAAGAGAATTGAGACATTGAGGGAATTGCAGAAATCGTCGAAGGAGAAAATTGCAGCCATGTATGAGTGGCAGAAAATGCATCTGGGTAATATCGTAGATTATCTTTGGAAATAAAATAGACTCTCTATCATAGAAACAGCTTATCACATAATCTGTTTACTATACAGAGAGCCTATTTCACTTCACAAGCTCTGCCGGTATGGCAGGCTATTCAAACATCAGTATTTCAAGCGTTAGGCAACCTGTACATTGACAGCCTGTAAACCGCGATTTCCCTGTGTAGTTTCGAAAACAACTGACTGTCCGTCTTCTAATGTTTTGTAGCCATCCATTGCAAGACCGGAAAAATGAACAAATACGTCAGATCCGTCTTCTCCTGTGATAAAACCATAACCTTTTTCTGCATTAAACCATTTTACTGTACCTTTATTCATGAAAGATACCTCCTTAAATATAATTGCATTTTTCATTAAATAAAAAAACGCATAACCCTGTAAATCATTAATAGAATAATGACTTACAAAAATATGCGAAATCAAAACTTATTAAAAATACTTCTATACTATATCACGGAAATAAAAAGAAGTCAAGAACGAAATGAAATATGATTGTACGCATTTACATTTATCTGTATCATAAAAACACCGGAAATTTCTGTTCAGAAAATGAAGCCTGTCAGAATGTATACGGAATAAGCCAACAGGAAATATTAGTAAGAGGATTTAACGATAGTTTTCCGCACATTTCGCACATTTTGAGTCACGGCTGCACTTAAAGCGAGTTACAGAGTCGTCAAAGCGGTCGCAGGTACTTTTGGTAAACGTCACAGTATGAGTCACTTTACTGGCGTCTGTTGGGCATTTGTAATCATAAGTTTTTGTGTAATCCATTATGTACCTCATTTCTGTATTAGTGATATATCACTATTATAATATGAAAAAATCAAAAATTCCAGCGATACCTGATGTTTTTAAAAATAATGCAACCAAAAGAAGAGATGTGGTCTCTAATATGTGTAGGGCAAAAGAGATATTTTTTTACAGAAATATAAATTATTATAAAGAATTTGTATTCATGCTTAAGATAAGCAGATTATATGTTATAATAAAATCTATTGAATTTTAGAGAAATTGGAGTAAAAATGTCGATGAACGAAGCAGAAGATAAAAAAACATCACCCGACCTGGAATCCAGAATTGATCTGGCGATGGACAAGATTATTCAGGACACCATTGGTCATATTCCGGTGTCGGAACAGATAGATAATCCAGAGACAAAAAAGAAGAATAAAAAAGAGCCAAAGGTGAAAGAGTCAAAGAAAAAGGAAGTGAAACCGGAAATAAAAGTGCCTCCGGTGTATGCTGGATCTTTGGGTCCACTTGAGGAAGAGGAAGATATGCCTAAAAAGAAAAAAGGAATTGCCGGAAAGATCATTCTCGTTCTCTTTGTTTTGGCGTTACTGTCGGGAATCGGTGTCTATGGGTATTATGCCCATAATTACAGTGATAAGTTTTTTCCGGGAACGACGATCAACAATATTAACTGTGAAGGGCTGACTGCGGACCAGGCAGAGGAGCTTATCAAGAAAAAAGTGGAAGATTACCGAATTGACCTGAAGTTCAGAGGCGATGAGACAAAGAATTTTGAAGGTCAGACTATAGCCTATTCATACGCACCGGATGGAAGTGTTGACAAGGCACAAAAAGAGCAGAATCCACTGCTGTGGATCAAAGGTTATTTTGAGCCGGATCATTATAAGGTGGCAGAAAATATCACATATGATGAAAATGCACTCAGAGAGCAGGTGATGGCGCTGGATTGTATGCAGGCTGAAGCGATGCAGGCTCCGGTGGATGCATACATTGCATTCCAGAATGGACATTTTGAAATTGTTCCGGAAGTGGAAGGAACCACCATCGATACCGAGGCATTTTTTAACGCGGTTAAAGAGGCGGTATCTCAAAGCATAACGGAGCTTTCTGCGGAGGAGCAGGGTGTCTATGCACAGCCGGGAGTTCGAAGCAATGATGAGACACTGAACAGGCAAGTGGAAGAGCTCAACTCGCTTACCACAGCCAGCATTATTTATCAGCTTCCGACTGGCGAAGAAGTGCTGAATGGAAATACAATACGTGACTGGCTTTCCATCGACGAAAACGGTCATTATTATAAAGATGAAGCGGTTATGCAGCAGAAGATTGCAGAGTATGTCGCGGATATGGCCTCCAGGGTTGACACTGCCGGAAAGGAACGGCCGTTTACGACTACCAGTGGTCTTGAGATTACTGTAGGAGGGGGAGATTACGGCTGGAAAATCAATCAGGCTGAGGAAATTGCCGAGCTGACGCGAAATATAGCTAATAATGATCAGATTGCAAGAGAACCCGTTTATACAAGCCGTGAAGTTTCTACAGAAAATAACGGATTTGGCAATACTTATATTGAACTGAATATGACAGATCAGGAACTGTACTATTACCAGGATGGTCAGATCGTCGTTCAGAGTTCATTTGTTTCCGGAAAGATGACAAGAGACAGATATACACCGCCGGGAATCTTTACCCTGACTTATAAACAGAAAGACAGGGTGCTGCGGGGCGATAAACTGCCGGACGGAAGTTATTCATATGAGTCGCCGGTTAATTTCTGGATGCCCTTTAATGGAGGTATAGGTCTTCATGATGCGTCCTGGAGGAGTTCATTCGGAGGAACCATCTATAAAAACGGCGGATCGCATGGCTGTATTAACCTCCCATATTCCAAGGCTCAGGCTATATACAATATTATAACGAAAGATGTGCCGATCATATGCTTTTATACAGAACAGTATTCATTAAGATAGGCATACAGGATGAAAAGAGCCGGTTCTCGCTGTGAGAGCCGGTTTTTGATTTACAGTAAAATAACGCATTGGGAGAATTCAGAAAATCATGCAGGATATGGAGCAATACTAAAGAAATTATTAGGATTTCATTAAGAAACTGGGATAAACCGTACAACTGATAAAAAGTTTGCTATAATGGACCATAAACAGCTAAGGGGAAGTCATCATGGAAAACATCAAGACAAAAAAATCAATATTGCCGTCCTATGCCATTCTGCCTCTGTTGTCCTGTGTGGCGGTAAACTTTACCGTTTATCTGGGGGTCAACTATCTGACTGAGGGACGGAAACATTATGACCTGACACTTCCAGTGGACCGGGCAGTGCCGGTGGTGCCGGAATTTGCTGCGATTTATCTGGGGTGTTACGTATTTTGGATTGCGAATTACATCCTGATTGTGAGACAGAGTAAAGAGCATTGTATGCGTTTCGCAACAGCAGATATGATGTCCAGAATAGTATGCGGTCTTATCTATCTGGTGCTGCCGACGACAAATGTAAGACCGGTTCTTACCGGGGATGGATTATGGGTAACTGTTCTTCAGATGATATATCAGGCCGATCAGCCGACCAGGCTTTTTCCATCGATTCACTGTCTGGTGAGCTGGTTTTGCTATATCGGGATTCGCGGCCAAAAGAACATACACAGAGGCTACCGTATATTTTCCTGTATCTTTGCGGTTGCAGTCTGCATCTCTACACAGCTGACAAAGCAGCACTATATCGTGGATGTACTGGGCGGGATTTTACTGGCAGAGGGAACTTATTGGCTGGCATTCCATACACAGCTTTACAAATATCCGGAGAAGATATTTGATACGGTCAGTCAAAAACATTTATACAGACAGAGAAGAACCTGTGGGAAGGAAGGTGAATCGTGACAAGCAGAAAGAAAAAGATTATAAACACTGTATTTCTCCTGCTTGTATTTTTACTGACGGTTTACAGCGTATTCAGGGGTGAGGATCTGCACGAAGTGATGAAGGAGATCATGCGGGTGAATCCATGGTATCTGCTTCCGGGAGTGTTTGGTGTCGTGTTTTTCATCTGGGGTGAGTCTATTATTATTCATTATCTGTTCGGGACACTGGACATTCATGAGAAAAAATGGATCTGTTTTCAGTATTCATGTGTGGGATTCTTTTTCAGTGCCATAACGCCGTCTGCGAGCGGCGGACAACCCATGCAGATCTATTATATGCGGAAGCATAAAATACCGGTTCCGATTTCCACACTGGTTCTGATGATCGTTACGATAACCTATAAGCTGGTTTTGGTGGGGGTGGGACTTTTTGTGGCATTCTTTCAGAGAGGATTTGTCCACCGGTATCTGGAAGGGATTTTGCCCGTCTTTTATCTGGGGGTGTTTCTTAATGTGATTTGCTGCATTGCCATGTCCATTCTGGCGTTTCATCCGGTGCTGGCAAAATATATTGTGATGAAATGCCTTGGCATGCTGGAGCGTGCTCATATTCTTAAACGCAGACCGGAGCGTACACAGAGAATGGAAGCTTCCATGGATCAGTATAACGCGACGGCATCGTATCTGAGAAGCCATATGAGGGTAATTGTTAATGTGCTGGTGATTACTTTTCTGCAGAGGTTTGCATTATTTTTTGTCACATGGTTTGTATATAAGGCAATGGGGCTTCATGGGGCACATATTTATGATGTTGTAATGCTCCAGGCTGTGATATCCGTCTCAGTGGATATGCTGCCTTTGCCTGGTGGAATGGGGATCAGTGAAAACCTGTTTCTTATTATCTTCAAAACAATTTTTGCAGCAGGACTGCTGCTGCCGGGAATGGTTTTGAGCAGAGGGATTGCATATTATGTACAGCTGCTGCTCAGTGCAGGTATGACCTTATTTGCCCATTTGACAATTGGGCGGGAGACTTTAGATAAAACGTGATTGGGGAAAAAGAAAAAAATGATAGGATTCTATAATTATACAGTAGTTTTAACATACATAAGTCTTGTATCATCTGTATTTGGAATGACGCAGGCCATTCATGGGCGATTTAAGACTGCAATTCTCTGTCTGGCGATATCCGGACTGTGTGACATGTTTGACGGGAAGATTGCCCGTACCAAGAAAGACCGGACAGAAGATGAAAAGGCATTTGGCATACAGATTGATTCGTTGTGCGATGTTGTCTGTTTTGGCGCATTTCCTGCATTGATCTGTTATCTGCTGGGGGTTCGCGGACCCATAGGTATTGCAGTCATCATACTTTACTGTGTGAATTCTGTGATCAGACTGGCATATTTTAATGTTATGGAGATGAAGGATGCACTGGTGACAGCAGATGGAGAAAAATTTTACCGGGGACTTCCCATTACTTCTATGGCGGTAGTTCTTCCACTGGTATTTATGATCCAGTTTTTTGTACCGGACTGGGTCTTCAGAATATGCCTGCATCTGGCACTCCTTGGTGTTGGGGTGTTGTTTGTCGTAAATTTCAGGCTCAGGAAACCTAAGAACAGCACACTGGCAATTCTGGTATCTGTGGTAGGGATCGCAGTGCTGATCATGATTATTTTTACGAACTATCGGGTCAGGCTTCATGCAGGCTGGCCATGGCTGTGCAGGAGGTATCCCGTGTAGCAGGGATGTGAGGTGAATCTATGAAGTATATTGATAATAAAGGCAGAGTAAAGATCGAAGAAACTGCACAGGACAGGCTGCTGGAGTGGATCTATTCGCACCGTACAGGAAGAGCAATTCTGAAGTTTCTGGTGCAGCCGGGAATCACAAAGGCAGGCGGCTGGTTTCTTGAACAGCCGTGGTCTAAAGTCCTGATTACACCATTTATCAAAAAGAATCAGATTAACATGAGCTGCTACCAGGATCAGCAATATCGTTCCTACAATGATTTTTTTACCAGGAGAATCAAACCGGAATACCGCCCGATAGAGGGAACTGAGAAAACACTGGTATGTCCTTGCGATGGAAAACTGAGTGTGTATCCAATCTCGCCAAAGGGTAATAAAGAGAGCAGATTCTGCATTAAAAATACTTTTTATACGGTAAGCTCTCTGCTGCAGTCAAAAAGACTGGCTGAATATTATGAGGGGGGATGGGTCTGCGTATTTCGTCTGACGGTGGACGATTATCACCGCTACTGCTATGTTGATGACGGGCAAAAATCAATAAATTACAGAATTCCAGGTGCCTTTCATACGGTAAACCCGGCAGCGGGGGATGTGCTGCCGATCTATAAAGAGAACACCAGGGAATTCTCTCTTTTAAAAAGCCGGCATTTTAGAACGGTTGTCATGATGGAGGTAGGAGCACTGATGGTCGGGCGGATCACGAATTATCATGAAGCATGTCAGGTGAAGCGGGGACAGGAAAAAGGAAGGTTTGAATTTGGCGGTTCAACGATTATTCTTCTGTTTCAGAAAGGCGGAGTACAGATTGATGAACGCCTGATACAAAATACCGAAAAAGGTTATGAAACCATCGTGAGAATGGGGGAGAGGATAGGAGAGGCATAAAGAAAAAAATCCCGGTTCCGGGATTTTTTTCTTTAAATCAAATGATACCGTTCCAACAGCTCCTCAATGATTGTGCCGGATATTTTCTTTCTCAGCCTTCGCTCCACAAAATGTGCACCGAATGGCAGAGTGAGGTCGGTCAGTTTTTTACCATCCATCATTTTGGAAGTAGAATCAAGCAGGATGCGGATATCATAACAGGAGTTAAAAACTTCCGGTACGCCCCGGTCCACATCGAGCAGCGTATAGACTGCTTCCATTGCGGTTCTTACGGAGTATTCCGTTGTAAATACAGTATCACGGACGGTATCGGCAAACTGTCCGATGAATGCAAAATTTACACAGCCGTCAGGAACTACTTTGGGCCTGTCACCTTTAGTTCGCGGCATGAAGAATGCGGTGATATACGGCATCATGCAGGGAATGCAGCGAGCTGATTCCCTTGCCAGCCCCGGAATATCTTCAACAGGTACGCCGAGATGGAAAAGCCATTCCTGGGTAATTTCGAAACCGGTGCATTCTCTGAGTGGCTTTTTGATATAATCGCCCGGGACATCCGTGTAAAGACCGTAAACCCAGACGACAAGCTGATCTTTTGGCTGTTCTTTAAAATGAGGCTGTCTGTTCAGCGTATAACTCATAAGCCAGGAAGAATCCTTGACGGTGATAATACCACCGGTTACGGCTTTTCCAGAAAAGGGATCACGTTTGCAGACCTTCTTGATGTATTCCGGGATCTTTGCATCCAGTGTAGTAATCGTGGCACTTTCCCAGTTTGTAGCTTCCGTGTCTGTACAAAACTTATCAGGATTTCCAAAAGAAGGGTCCTGGCTGGCGATATTTCTCCAGAGTTCCCAGCATCCTCCACTTTCCGTATTCATCACAGGTACATGGTCGTGATCTCCCAGAGAAGAATTCTCAGTGCAGCTGCCGTTGGTGACGAAGACCAGGTCGTCTTCGATCAAGTCAATACATTCTTCTGCCCCGTTGTGGATGCACAGGATTTTGGAAGCTATTTTTTTACCGTCTTTGAATTCAAACCGTACATTCGTTACGCGCGTGTCATACTGGAACTGTACATTGTGTTTTTCAAGGTAATGTATCATTGGAAGAATCAGAGATTCATACTGGTTGTATTTTGTAAATTTCAGTGCTGAAAAATCCGGAAGCCCGCCAATATGATGTATGAATCTCTGAATATAAAGTTTCATCTCAAGGGCACTGTGCCATTTTTCAAACGCAAACATTGTCTGCCAGTACAGCCAGAAATTGGAGGAATAGAATTCCTCATCAAAGACATCGTTGATTGTTTTATCATAGAGGTCCTCATCCCTGGTCATGAACAGACGGACGATTTCCATGGATGCCTTTTCTGACAGTGCAAATTTGCCGTCGGTATGCGCGTCTTCCCCGCGGTTTACAGTGGCGCGTACCAGAGAGTAATTGGGATCACGCTTGTTCAGCCAATAGTATTCATCGAGTACGGATATTCCGTCTGTCTCAATGGAGGGGATGGAACGGAATAAATCCCACAGGCATTCGAAATGATTTTCCATCTCGCGTCCTCCGCGGATCACAAATCCTTTCTGGGGATCATTGATACCGTCACATGCTCCGCCGGGAAGGGAAAGCTCTTCCAGGATATGAATGTGTTCCCCTTTCATCTGGCCGTCACGTACCAGAAAGCAGGCAGCAGAGAGGGAGGCGAGACCGCTTCCTACGAGATAGGCACTTTTCTTGTCTACACCATCAGGTTTTACCGGATGGGCAAATGCTTCATAATTGCCGTTTGAATAATACATAAATGATACCTCCGTTTTTGTTGATGAGCGTATCATACAACAGTGTACAGAGGATTACGATAGACATTAACGCCGCTTTGTCAGACTTTTTGACATAGCGGCGTTAATGTCGTAAAACCATACAGTTAATGATCAATGTCTAAAGGCGGCTGTTTGTGCTGAATCGATTGAGTGCAGCTGAAATATCCCCCTGGATCAGAGTACTGAGACGGCCGATGATGACCTCAGGACTGTCTTTCATCCCTGTGCGGATCCAATCCAGCATCAGGCCAACGAATGCATATTTATAAAAGTCAGCGATGAACTTCTTATCCTCTTCGCGCACCGGAAGACCGTCTGATTTTTCTTCCACCACATCGATCAGGAGGTGGTATGTGACTTCGTACAGGTAACGTTCCACCTGCTCCCTGCTTATAGAATTATATACGTGGTTGATCAGTATGCGATTATCCAGCACGTATTCATAAATCTGCAGAAATCCCTGCTGCCAGGTATCATAAGTCTTTTTTCCTTCCAGGGCATCGGATGCCTCATTCAGGAAAAACCAGTCGAGCAGATCATAAATATCCTGAAAATGATAGTAAAACGTCTGGCGATTGACTTCGCAGTCTTCTGCGATATCTGTGACGGTGATCTTATCAAGCGGCTTCAGGGAAAGGAGTTTCCTGAGAGATGCCGCAAGAGCCCTTTTCGTAGTCTGAGACATTGCCGTTCCTCCTGTTATCCTGTTAAAAAAGGTGTGTTAAGTCCAGTGGACTTTGAATGATGTAATCCGGATTTTCGACCTTACCAAATCCATAGGAGGCAAACACAAATGGTATCTGCGGACCTGCCTCTTTTACAGCCTTGTAATCACCCGCTGTATCGCCGACATAGACGGGGGACTTTAAGTCATGCCTGTGGATGATCTCACGGATATTGTCGGCTTTTGCATTTCCGGTATCACCCGGACATAAATGGTCTTTGATATAGCAGCCGAAACCGGTACATTCCAGAAAGGTTTCGATATAGCCGGCCTCGCAGTTACTGACAAGAAACAGTGGGTAGCGTGCGGATAATATCTTTAGGACCTGGGGCCAGGCGGGATACAGCGGCGCGCCGTATTTTCTGAGCAGTTCATGTTCGTATTTGCAGCACATGTCGATCAGCTCGAGCTGGCGTTCACGTGTTTCTTCAGAAAATATAATGCCCGCAATATCAGGAAGTGTTCTGCCAAACACAGATTTCAGAAGATCCGGGGTGATCGTAAGATTTAAAGATGTATTTTTTGCCAGCACTTCCATCCATGCCCTGGCGACAATTTCCGTGGAATCCCATAGCGTTCCGTCTACATCTAATATAATGCTGTCAGTCATAATTTCTCCTCCCATTCTGGATTCTATTTTAAAGAGAATCAATGGAAATTGCAATCTTTATTTCCGTGGGCAACAAGCCAGCCGGGCATGCCTGCATATCCATCTGGCGACTGCTGCGGGGGTATTTGACTTTCCTTTTCAGAGCCTCCATGTTATAATGAGAACGCAAAGTGTTTGAATCAAAAGAAGACGGAGAACAGTTGTGAAAGAGTACGACAATGCAGAAAAACTAAAGGGTATTGTTGAGCCCCTGATTGAATGGTACCTGGAAAATAAACGAGTGCTTCCGTGGAGGGAACAGAAAAACCCATATTATATATGGATTTCAGAAATTATGCTGCAGCAGACCAGGGTAGAGGCGGTTAAGCCGTATTTTCAGCGATTTATCTCAGCACTTCCGACTGTTGAGGATGTTGCCTGCTGCGACGAGGCAAAACTGTTAAAATTATGGGAAGGTCTGGGGTATTATAACCGCGTTCGGAATATACAGAAAGCTGCACAGAGGGTTGTGGAGCTCTATGATGGGAAACTTCCTGCAGACTATGACGAATTGCTGGGACTTCCTGGAATTGGTGATTATACGGCAGGAGCAGTGGCATCAATTGCATATAATATACCGGTTCCAGCTGTGGATGGCAATGTCCTTCGGGTGGTATCACGGCTGACTGAAAACGTAGAGGATATTTTAAAGCAGAAAGTGAAGAACCAGATCCGGTCTGAGCTTTTGAAGATTATGCCGGTGGATGTCCCCGGAGAATTCAATCAGGCATTGATGGAACTCGGGGCGACTGTATGTGTGCCGAATGGAATGGCAAAGTGTGAGGCATGTCCGATCGCAAAGCTGTGTGGTGCCAGGCTCCATAACCGCCAGGGTGAAATTCCAGTCAGGAAAAAGGCAAAGGAACGCCGGCTTGAAGAAAAAACCGTCTTGATCATTCAGGACGGAGATAAAGTTGCGATAAGAAAACGTCCGTCCAAAGGACTCTTGGCGGGTCTGTATGAACTCGTGAATTTTGACGGGCATCTTAGTGAGGAAGAAGTTCTGGAGAGAATGAAAGGATATCAGCTTACAACACTCCGGATCCTTCCCGTTGAACAATCCAAACACATCTTTTCGCATGTGGAGTGGAGGATGATCGGATACATCGTAAAAGTTGCCGCATTGGAGGGCGATGAGAATAATGATATGTTGTTCGTGGATATCCGCCATGCTGAAGAAAAATATCCTGTGCCCGCCGCATTTGGTGCATACGCGGCATATATGAATATGCGACTGGGCCAGGGAAAATATACAGGAGGAAAACTATGAAACTGCTGACAGTGACAGTGCCCTGCTATAACTCACAGGAGTACATGAGCACCTGCATAGAATCATTGCTGAAAGGAGGAGATGAGGTAGAAATCGTCATTGTAGATGATGGCTCTACAGATGATACGCCGAAAATTGCAGATGAGTATGCCAGAAAATATCCCACCATCATAAAAGTGATCCATCAGGAAAACGGCGGTCACGGAGAGGCTGTCAATACAGGACTTGCAAATGCAGGAGGTCTGTATTTTAAAGTAGTGGACAGTGATGACTGGGTGAGTGAATCCGCATATAAAGCGATTCTGGAAGCATTAAAAAGATGTCTTGGCGGTCCGGAGACACTGGATATGCTGATAAGCAATTATGTGTATGAGAAGGTGGGCGCCAAACATAAGAGGGTAATGCGTTATCCGAATGCGCTGCCTCAGGGCAGGATATTTGGATGGGATGAAGTAAAGCCTTTGGGCAAGAGCCATTATCTCCTGATGCATTCGCTGATCTACCGGACGGAGCTGCTGCGCGAATGTGGACTGAAACTGCCGAAACACACTTTTTATGTGGACAATCTAGTTGCGTTTATACCATTTCCCTATGTGAAACACATGTATTATGCAGATGTAAACTTTTACCGTTACTATATCGGAAGAATAGACCAGTCAGTCAATGAGTCAGTGATGATCAAAAGGGTAGATCAGCAGCTGATGGTCAACCGGATGATGATCGACTGCATGGCGCAGCAGAAGTCGTTGAATAAACATGCGAGGAGTTATATGATGCATGCGCTGTCTATCATTATGACGGTTTCGTCTGTTATTCTGCTGCGGTCGGGAACAGAAGAAAATCTGGAAAAGAAAAATGAACTGTGGAAGTATCTGAAGGCGGCGGATGGAAAAACATATTTTAAACTGCGCTATGGGCTGCTCGGAAGGACGATGAATCTTCCTGGAAAAAGCGGCCGCAGGTTTTCGATTACGGCTTATAAGATCGTGCAGCGTATCTACGGCTTCAACTAGGAAGCCGAGATACAAGACTGCTCTTGTAGAAAATGAAATATGTAATCATACACAGGATAATTCCGGTAATTACATCAATGAGAGAATGCTGTTTCAGGAATAGCGTTGAGGCAATAATGGCGAGTGTCAGAATCAGGGATGCCCATTTCAGCCAGCGGTCCTGCCGCAGCATTTTTGAATTTGCCAGAGCCAGATGGATGCACAGTGAGTTGAAAACATGGATACTCGGCAGCACATTTGTGGGGGTATCATGCCTGTAAAGCAGCTGTACAATGTCAGTGAAGATGTTGTCATTGGCAAATTCTGCAGGCCTGATATTCAAACCGTTTGGATAAACGTAAGAGACGATCAGGAACAGCGTCATGCCGCTGGCAAGGCTGAAAAACATCTGATAGTATTCCCGTTTGTCCGGATTGACAAAAATAAAAAATAAAATGGCAACAAACATATAGACGAACCAGAAAATGTACGGGACGACAAAATATTCACAGAAAGGAATCACATCGTTCAGAGGTGCGCAGATAATATGAAGATCCTCTACCGACCTCTTTTCCAGCTGTGCAAAGCAAAACATGTAAACGATGCCAAAAATCAATATGGTAAAGCCGTGTTTGTATTTGCGTATCAGACGCAAGAAAATCACTCCTTAGTCGTTAGTTTTTGTGTAGGGCAGTCCGGGATAAAGCGGTCGAAAATTACGGAGTCAAAATATTTCCGGCTTTTCATAAGAGTAGCTTCCGAGTGAATCGTCCACGCAAATGCCGGAGTGCCAAAGCATTTGCGCAGAAATTTCAGAACAAACAGACGGGTGCCGCGGCTAAATTCATAGGCGATAAAGTCGGGGCGTCCATACCAGTTGAACATCAGGTATTCACTCAGGAACAGCAGGGGTCCGGGAGGTTCTTCGCCAGGATCAAAACGGCAGGAAAGCTGACCCCGCACGACACCCGGACGATTCTTTTTGTACCAGTGCAGAATAAAGGGACTGAATGATTCGATGCAGTATTTCCCTCTGTAGTCCTGCAGGAGTTCCGTAACGATGCTGCAGATTTGGGTATCGGTATGGTGAGATTTTAATTCTATGAGCAGGGGAACCTGACCTGCCACCAAAGTGAGGACTTCACTTAAACTGGGAATCGTCTCAGCGCTGCCGTTCAGGCGCAGCGATCTTAGCTGTTCATGCGTAAAGTCACGAATTCTGCCGTCTGTGCCGCACATTCGGCGCAGTGAGTTGTCATGAAAGACAACAGCTTTGTTATCCTTTGTGAGCTGTACATCCAGTTCGATAGCAAAACCCGCGTTCACAGCACGTGAAAAGGCGGCCAGTGAGTTCTCTGGAATACCCTCTTCGGCAGACCATAACCCGCGGTGGGCAAACAGCAGTCCGCAGAATTCACTGCATTGTTGCTGCATGGCTGTGCGGGGCATCAAAGCCAGCAACAGGATCAACAGTACAGATAACACCGACAACAGCAGAAGCAAATATAAAAACATGGTAATACCGCCTCCTGATTATTTGATAATGACGTTTAGCTGCCTACGGATACAACTGATATCCAGGCTGTCCAGGCTGCCTCCGGACTCACCGTCCAGGTGTACCGGCCGTTTGATACTGGTGCTGATATGTGCATTGCGGCATCTTAGAAAACGCACCCCTTTGAGGTGAATATGCTTTCCGAAAAATGCAGCTGGCAGCATTAGAAGTACCTTAAGCCTCGATATATCTGATACCACCATAAGATCCAGGCATCCATCCGCTGAATCGGCAGAAGGACAGAATTTAAACCCTCCGCCCTCATATTTCAGATTCATTGCAGCCAGAAACCAGACGTTGTAAAAGGAGACACTGCGGTCGCCGTCCATAGAAAGCTTCAGATCAAATCGCTTAAAAAACAGCAGATGTCTGAGTGCAATGGACGCATATGTAAGTTTGCCGAGCCCGAATCTGTTCAAAAAATCTTTAATCGGGGAAGCCAGCGCTTCATGGCAGATACCTGCATCAAAGCCAATGCCGCTGCTGATGACAAAACGGCGCTCCTTACCGGATGCCTGACAGACGCCAATATCAATTGTCCGGATAACCCGTGGTTTCAGAATCGCCTGCAGGGCGGTGGATACGTCTTTTGCCAGCCCCATACCACGCGCAAAATCATTGCCTGAACCGGTGGGAATATATCCAAAGATCACCTGCTCCGGGTGCGTCAGTCCGCTCACGATCTCATTGATCGTGCCGTCCCCGCCGATCGCCGCCAGGATATCGTCCGGTGTCAGTGTTCCGGAAAGCACTCGTGCCAGTTTTTTGGCGTGACCACGGTATTTTGTCAGAAACGCCTGATAGACTATGCGGCGCTTCTGTAATTCCTGTTCTACCTGATTCCAGATTTTCGCGCCCAGGTCTGAACGGGATTTTGGATTAATGATAAAATAGTACAAGGCTGTTCCTCCTCTCTAAGTATTTTAACAGCTGCTGCTATAATCGACAAGTGAATTAATTATAAAAATGGAAGGATGAATATATGTTTCGATATCTGGCAGTCTATCTGCTTATTATAAATCTGATAACACTTTTTGCCTACGGGATGGATAAACACCGTGCACGGCAAGGTTTGTGGCGTGTGAAAGAAAATACGCTTCTGCTGCTGGCAGTGATCGGGGGATCAGCCGGTGCGCTTCTGGGAATTTATGGTTTTCGCCATAAGACGAAGCATAAAAAGTTTACGGTACTCGTTCCTGTGTTTTTGGTTTGCCATGTAGCGCTGATGGTATATTTTTTCATGGAGTTTTACAACTGACCGTTGTATGTACTGTAAGAGGAACGAAAACTGGGTGATGAGGAAGTTAAAAAAATCGTGAAATGCTGATATTGAACGCAAAATTGCTTGAAAAGACATAAAAAAGTCAGTTGAATGCTGCATTATGAAAAACAACGACAGATTCTGACAATTTTATTGATTTTAACACGAAAAGAAGGTATAACTATAATACATGGGTATACTTACTCTGACATAATAATCTAGACAGAAAAAAGGGCGGGACAATCAGTGAGTGAAGAAAAGATTCTGGTATTTCCACTTTCTCAAAGCCAGCAGAACATCTGGAATCTGGAGCGCACGTTTGCGGGTACATCGATAAACAATATCAGTACTACAGTCCGTATCCACGGACGGGTAGACTTTGTGCTTCTGCAGAAAAGTATTGAGATGGTTCTTGAAGCGGATATATCACTTCGCACGCAGTTGACGATGCGGGATGATATGCCGATGCAGTATCACGTTCCTTACAGGGAGCAGGCTTTTGAGATATACGATTTTACACACACAAACGATAAAGGAATTGAAAGCTGGGAGGCTACGGTGAGCCGTGAAGTACTTCCTCTGCTTGATATGCCTTTGTATCGTTTTGTTCTATTTCGCTCGGGAGAAAACGAGGGCGGAGTCTTTATTAAGGTTCACCATATCATATCAGATGGCTGGTCGCAGATGCTGTTGTGCAACCGTATCGCGCAGTATTACCTGGAACTTTTGGCTGAAAGAGAGCCTCAGATTGAATTTGCCCCGGACTACCGTCAGCATGTGGAGGAAGAAGAAAAATATCTGGCTTCCAGAACATACAGCCGGGACAGAGAATACTGGGAGCAGGTAGTCAGACAATCGGGAGAGCCGTCGGTCATCAAATCTGTAAAAAGTGCAGCTGTCAGTCCGGTAGGACGCAGGCTTAGTTTTCAGCTGCCGCAGACACTGAATCATGCAATCTACTCATACTGTATCAAGAATCGTGTGGCGCCATTTGCAGTGTTTTATATGGCACTGGCGATTTATTTTCGGAGAATCGGAGGAGCAATCCGGTTTACGATCGGTACACCGATCGTAAACCGGATTAATTTTATCGACAAACAAAGCACCGGAATGTTTGTCAATACCTTACCCTTTTATAATGAAATCAACGATGACTGGAACCTTGACCAGTTCAACGAGGCCTTGATGGATCAGTGGTATGAGATGCTTCGCCATCAGAGATTTCCGTTTTCTCATATTGCAGAGCTTGCAGACAGATATGGAAGAGAAGACAGCAGGCTGTTCCATATCGCGCTCTCTTACCAGGACAGCAAGGTATATGAAAGCCCGGATGCTTCCGTTACTTTTCAGGGAAGATGGCATTACAGCGGATATCAGGCGGAGCAGCTCTGCATTCATCTGAGCAATATGGAAGACCACAGGCAGTATTCGGTTGACTATGATTATCTGACACAGTTGTTTTCAGAGGACGAGATCTACCGGCTTCATGAAAATCTGGAAAATATTCTTCAGGAAGCGCTTGGCAGTCCGTCAAAACCGATCTATCAGCTTGCGGTCCTCTCAAAAGAAGAGAGAGAGCGTGTACTTTATACATTCAATCATACGGGCAGGACGCTGGAAGAAAAATGCCTGTATGATGTGTTCAGTGAAAATGTCAGAGACTATCCGAAGCGGGTAGCAGTCATCTGCGGCGGTGAAAGAATGACTTATGAGGAACTGGATCATCACGGCGCAGTTCTTTCAGCGAAACTGCAGAAGATTTTTAAAGGAGGTGCGGGTGTTGCGGTGCTGCTGCTTCCGAGAGATTTTTCACTTTTTACGGCGCTGACAGGAGTCCTGCATTCGGGAAATGCGTATTTATTGCTGTCTGCCGAACTCCCTGCAGGGCGGATACGAATGATTCTGGAGAAAAGTGATGCAGGGGTTCTTGTCACACAGCGCGCCATATATGAGCAGATGACGGATGTAGTTAAAATCCCGGTGATTTTTGCGGATGAGGTAAATGTGGCGGATCATCCTGCGGACAGCAGGAAGGCCGTGATGGATGATCTTGCGTATATTGTTTATACATCAGGAAGCACAGGTGAACCAAAAGGAGTGGAGATCACTCAGAAGAATCTGTTGAATTTCTGCCGTGCCATGACACCGGTCTATGGGCGGGGGGCGGTACTTTCCGTATGCAATACTGGATTTGACGCATTTACGATTGAAAGCACTGCGGCGCTGCTGAACGGCCGGACGGTAGTTCTTCCAAAAGATATGGAACAGGAATCCCCCCGCAGGCTCGCTGAACTTATTCGTGGGTACGCAGTCGGATTCCTTTCCATTACTCCGTCACGGCTTACGGCATTTTTAAAAGAACCGGCGTTTTGCTGCGCGATGCGGACAATGGAAAGTATTGTGTGCGGCGGCGAAGCTTTTCCAGGGGAACTTTTGAAACAGCTCAGGACCTGTACGGGTGCCCGTATCTATAACCAGTACGGACCGTCGGAGACGACAGTGGGTGTGACGGTCAAAGAGCTGGGAAACGCTTCGGCGATCACGATCGGAAAACCAATGCCCAACTGCAGGATGTATATACTGGATCCGTGGATGAATCCGCTGCCGGCGGGGGTATACGGAGAGCTGTATATCGGCGGTCTGTGTGTTGGCAGAGGGTACCGTGGGGATGAGCAGCTCACAAGAGAAAAATTTATAGAGAATCCATTTGAGACAGGGGAAATCATGTATGCGACGGGAGATGCTGCCTGCTGGACTCAGGATGGAGAAATCCTGCTGGCCGGCAGGTTTGACCGTCAGGTTAAGCTCCGCGGGCTCAGAGTGGAGCCACAGGAGATTGCAGACTGTATTGCATCCTATCCGGGGGTCAAAGAAGCGGCGGCAAAAGTATGTGATCTAAATGGACAGATGGTGCTGGCAGCTTATTACTGTGCAGATGTTGAAATACCGGAGGTTGAACTTTTGACTTTTGCAGCGTCCTACCTGCCGAGATATATGATACCGGCGGTTGTTGTGAGGATGGAAAAGCTGCCGCTGCTTTCAAGCGGTAAAACAGATGAAAGCCGGCTTCCGGTACCGGTTATGGGGAACAGCATTGAAAGCGAGCAGGGCAGCGCACTGATCAGACAGATCACCGCCATGTTTTCCAGGGTATTAAAACGGCCGGAGATCAAAGCAGACAGTGACTATTTTCTTTATGGCGGAAATTCTTTAAATGCCATGGAAGTACTGGGTGAGCTCGAAGAGCAGACCGGACAGTTATTCCGGGTATCAGATCTCTATGCCTGCAGAACGGCACGGAGACTGGCACAGTATATAAGCAAAGAAGAAAACGCGGGAAACCTGAACCAGGTACAGCAGGAACATCTGAAACCGGCGCCTTCCATGGAACGTTATCCGCTGTCGCCGATACAGCAGGGCATCTATATACAGACACGTATGGATGAGGGCGGATTGTCCTATCATATGCCGGGCGCTTTCCGGCTACGGGAAGATGTGGATACCGACAGACTGGAACATGCGTTTGAGCGGCTGATCACAGAGGATCCGTTATTCCGTACAGAATTTGTACAGGACCAGGATGGAGTTTTTGCTCGTGTCAGAGATCAGGTGGAATTTTCACTGCAGATACTGAGCGGTACAGATCTGACTGAGGTGAGCAGTTCTTTTGTCGTTCCGTTTGACCTGGCAAAGGCGCCGCTCCTGAGAGCCGGGATATTGAAAGATAATGCAGGAGAAAACATCTTATTGATTGATGTCCACCATATCATTGGAGATGGAATGAGTACACCGCTCATGATGTCGCGGCTGGAACGGTATTATCAGGGGGGTGAGCAGAAGAGATGTGAATTAAGCTATCTTGATTTTGCATATGCAGTTTCTGCGGAGAAAGACAGGAACCTGGATGCCGATAAAGCATACTGGAAGGAACACCTGACACCGCTGCCGGAGCAGATTATGCTGCCCACTGATTTTCCACGTCGGAAGGCGTTTGATTTTAAAGGGGGGTACTATGTTCACCGGATCCAGAGCGGACTTTCAGGTAAATGCAGTGAATTCTGTGCGGAGCAGGGAATCTCACCTTATATGCTTTTTCTGGCAGTATATGGAATACTGCTCTCGGCAATATCCGGAAAGCGCGAGATGATAATCGGGACTCCGGTTTCC